>NZ_CP098805.1:4522500-4822500 GCF_023821985.2 Dyadobacter chenhuakuii
GTCACATCCTGGGGCTGGAGAAGGTCCCAAGGGTTCGGCTGTTCGCCGATTAAAGTGGCACGCGAGCTGGGTTCAGAACGTCGTGAGACAGTTCGGTCCCTATCTGTGGTGGGCGTAGGAAGATTGACGGGGGCTGCCTTTAGTACGAGAGGACCGAGGTGGACCCACCGCTGGTGAACCGGTTGTCACGCCAGTGGCATGGCCGGGTAGCTATGTGGGGAATAGATAAGCGCTGAAAGCATCTAAGTGCGAAACTAGCCCGAAGATGAATCTTCCACATAAGGGTCGTTGTAGACTACGACGTTGATAGGCTGCAGGTGTACGTGTAGAAATACATTCAGCTGAGCAGTACTAATTACCCAAGAGCTTGCACATTAACATCTTAACACTTTTTGATCTCTTCTACTTCCAATATGACATTGATTACTCAAAGATATTGTTGAGTGATAAAAGCCAACAAAGACCTTGTTGGTGGCTATTGGCCTGGACGGTGCGACGATTCGCTTCACCTCTTGCCATAACCGATATCACTGAAAGACCAACAAAGACCTTGTTGGTGGCTATTGGCCTGGTGTTCACCTCTTCCCATCCCGAACAGAGAAGTTAAGCCCAGAACCGCCGATGATACTTGGATCAAACCTGGTAAAGTAGGTAGCCGCCACAATACCACTCAAAGACCATCTCATAAGGATGGTCTTTTTTTGTGATTGAGGGAATCCCGAAATGTGACTAAGACCATCTCAAAAGGATCGTCTTTTTTTGCTTTGAGGTCTAAGAAGTTGACTAGGACATGGCCAAACGAGCCCTACTCTTTTTGTCAGACACAAAAAAACCTCAACTCGCTATCACCTAGCTTATTGAGGTCCTAATGTTGTGCCGAAGATGGGACTCGAACCCACACAGGGCAACCCCCACACGCCTCTGAAACGTGCGTGTCTACCAATTTCACCACTTCGGCATAAAAAACTGGTTGGCAAAAATAGTAATGTTTTCTTTTTAACCAGCTGGAAGCAGCTAAAAAATAGAAACTTTTATAGTTTGATATTCTCGAACTGAGCTGGAATCAAAATATCTTTAAATCCTGCCGCTTGCAGCTTCAACTTGAAAGCAATTTGGGTTTCATATTCCCCGTGAACCAGAAACACTTTCTTAACCCGCTCGGGTGTTTGGCAAGAAAGGAAGTCAAGCATTTCATTGTAATCGCCATGCCCTGAAAAGGACTCCATGGATTTTACCTGGCATTTAACCTCAAATTGCTCACCAAATATATTCACCTGCTTGTCGCCTCTTTTCAGCGCTCCTGCGAGTGTATTGCCAGATGCGTAGCCAACCAATAGAATGGTTGACCGGGTATCCCCGATGTTGTTTTTGATATGATGCTTAATCCGCCCTGCTTCGGCCATTCCTGATGCTGAAATGATGATGCACGGTTCGTCCCTGTCGTTTAGCGCAATGGACTCATTGACGTCAGAAATGTATTTCAGATAAGGGAAAGCAAATGCATCGCCGTCTTTTTCAATGTAAGCCAGAATTTCCGGATTGAAGCATTCGTCGTGCTCCTTCATAATCTTAGTGGCACGGATTGCCAGGGGACTGTCGATGTAGACCGGGATCTGCGGTAATTTTCCTGAGCTCGATAGTTGGTCTAATGCATATATTAGCTCCTGGGTGCGGTCTATGGCGAATGCGGGAATGATCAGTTTGCCTTTCCTTACGACGCAAGTCTCATGAACGATCTCTAAAAGATGGCCCTGCATGTCTGTCTGCTTCTCGTGTAGGCGGTCGCCGTAGGTTGATTCGCATATAATAAAATCTGCTTGCGGGAAAACGTCGGGTTTACGGAGAATTCTGTCTTCTGGACGTCCAATATCACCGGTGAAGGTTACCTGCTTATGTGTACCTGCGTCGGGAATGGTCATATGAACCGCGGCGCTGCCCAGCAAATGTGCGGCATCCGTTAATACAACTGCAACTTCTTTATCTTCTCCCAGATAGAATGTCTGGCCATATTGCACACTTTTAAACAAGCTTAGTGCATGAACGGCATCTTCGGTGTTATAAAGCTCATCCAGCAACGGGCGGCCTTGTTTTTCCCTTCGCCGATTAATCCGCTCCAAATCTTTTTCCTGAATATGCGCGCTATCCAACAGCATAACCCTGCAAAGGTCTACCGTGGCAGCTGTACAATAAATAGGGCCGGAAAAACCTTGCTTAACCAGCCGTGGAATCAATCCGGAGTGATCAATGTGAGCGTGAGATAAAATCAGGTAATCCACCTCGGATGACTTGAAGCCGAATTTCTCATTCAGCTCGTCGGTCTGGATGCCCTGAAACAGCCCGCAATCCAGTAATATTTTAGTCCCTTTTTCAGTAGTGATCAGGTGTTTGCTACCAGTTACGGTTCTTGCGGCTCCGAAAAATTGTATGTTCATAATGTAATCTTAAATCAGGCTAAAACGTAAATAGCATCCAGATTGCGGCCCATGCCGTCATAATCGAGCCCATAACCCACCACAAATTTATTATCAATGTTAAAACCCGTATAACGGATGTCGACAGGTGTTTTCAGTGCTTCGGGTTTATGCAGTAATGTAGCAATGGCGACGGACGCAGGCGAAAGTTCATTGATCTGCCGCAGCAATTGCGCCATTGTCAATCCCGTGTCTACAATGTCCTCAATAATGATAATGTCCCGGCCCTCAATACTGTCATTTAGACCTATAATTTCCCGCACAGAGCCGCTGGATTGCGTTTGTGAGTAAGAGGCCAGCCTAATAAATGTAATTTCACAGGATAGGGGAATTCTTTTAACCAATTCACTTGCAAAAAGGAAAGCGCCATTCAGTACAACAATAAAAAGCGGGCAGCGGCCTTTGTAATCCGTAGAGATCTCTTTTGCAAGCGCAGTAATGCGTGTTTCGATAGCTTCCGTGGTAATAAGAGGGACGAATTTTTTATCAAGAATATTGATCATATTAAGAGGTGTCGATTTTACCAAAAACCCTTACAGGTGATGGATAACTTAAAAATGGTTTGTCAGAAACTGCGGAACGGTCTGAGGATCAATATTAACTCTTTTTTCAAAAACCCGGCCTGTGGCAAACGTAAAATAAAATTCCCGCGTTAATTAGGGAGATTTACCCCTGATATGAAAAGCCTAGTCAAACATATAGCCACATACTGTTTCTTAACTGCATTTTCCATTCAATTTGCCTCTGCTCAATTGTATTCTTCGGCCGAACTGGACAAGAATTACGATATGATCCTGAAAAATCCCAGCGTTCAGATTGAGTCCACAGAGGCGATTAATATGCTTTATAATTACAAATTTGCGGAAGCGGACACTGAATTCCGCTGGCTGAAATATCGCTATCCAAAGCATCCTATGCCGCACTTTCTGATGGGACTTGCCGAATGGTGGAAAATCGTGCCGAATACGGAAAATGAATCGCATGACAAGGCTTTTCTGGCACAAATGGATTCCACCATTAACCTGGCGGAAGTCCTTTATGATAAAGAGAAAAATAAAGTAGAGCCTGCATTCTTCCTGGCTGCGGCTTATGCATTCAAAGGACGGTTGTATGCCGAAAGAGAAAGCTGGACAAAAGCGGCTTTTGCTGGCAAGAAGTCTTTGAAATACTTTGAACAATGCAAAGGAAATGGCGATCTGACGCCGGAATTGCTCTTTGGCGACGGTCTTTACAATTATTATGCGGAATGGGTCCCGAAAGAATATCCGATTTTAAAGCCCATCATGTCGCTATTTCCAAAGGGCAACAAGAAGCTCGGTGAACAGCAATTGGAAAAAGTAGGAAACAATGCATTTTACACGCGTGTGGAAGCCCGTTACTTTCTCTTGCAGATTTACAGCATGGAGAATGAGTACAGCAAAGCATATGAAATGGCGAAATACATGTGGCAGACCTATCCCAACAATCCGTATTTCGAGCGTTATTTTTGCCGGACCGCATTTGTAACAGGCAAAATGGCCGAAGCCGAAAAGGCTGCGCAGAACATTATTGATAAAATAAGCAGCGGAATGCCGGGATATGAAGGCGTGAGTGGCCGCAATGCTGCTTATGTGCTTGCTTATTATAACATGACGTATCACAAAAATTATGACGCGGCGTCCAAATATTATCAGAAAGCCATTGACTATTCCACTCAAACCAACTCAATGAATGCCGGTTACTACGTTTCATCGCTGATTGGACTGGGTAAAATAGCAGAGATTAAAAAAGATTACGACGAAGCGCTGCGCTACTACAAGCTGGCGGCTGACAAAGCTGATAAGAAAACCAGTCAGGATAAAGAAGCCAAGGCGGCCATTGCTAATCTTAAAAAGATGAAGCGCGACCAGCGAAGGAAGCGCTAAGAACTTATTACTATGTCATTACAGAAACTACGATAAACCTGGCAAGTTCTAAGCTTGCCAGGTTTTTTTATGCCTTTACAGCTTTCAACTCCGCATAATGTTTAAAAAACAGCGGAATCGTTTCGATGCCTTTGTAATAATTGAATAGCCCATAACTCTCGTTAGGAGAATGCAAAGCATCAATATCTAGTCCAAAGCCCATGAGAATGCTTTTACAGCCCAGCTCCTGCTCAAATAATGCAACAATAGGAATGCTTCCACCGCCGCGGGTTGGAATTGGTTTCTTGCCAAAAGATTCTTCCATTGCCATTTCAGCAGCCTTATATTCCACAGAATCGGTTGGCGTGACATAAGGCAGGCCGCCGTGATGTGGAGAGACCTTTACTTTTACAGATGCTGGCGCGATTGATTCGAAATGTCTGGTAAATAGTGCAAGGATTTCATCGTCCGTTTGGTTAGGAACCAGGCGCATGGAGATTTTTGCATTTGCCTTCGATGGAAGCACGGTTTTCGCACCTTCGCCGATATAGCCGCCCCAGATTCCGTTCACATCCAATGTTGGCCGCACGGAAGTTCTTTCAATGGTCGAGTAACCAGCCTCGCCCATAATGTCGTCGATATGGAGATCCTTTTTGTATTCTTCCAGATCAAATGGCGCTGCGTTTAATGCTGCCCGTTCTTCGGTGGTGAGCTCTTCCACATTGTCGTAAAAGCCCGGAATGGTAATGTGGCCGTTTTCATCTTTAAGCGACGCAATCATTTCGCAAAGCACATTGATGGGGTTAGCAACGCCGCCGCCGTAAACGCCCGAATGTAAGTCACGGTTGGCCCCTACGACTTCCACTTCTACGTAAGTCAGTCCGCGCAGGCCGGTTTCAATGGAAGGCACATCATTGGCGATAATGCTTGTGTCGGAAATCAGGATGGTGTCGCATTTCAGCATTTCCTTATGTGCGCTGACAAATGATCCAAGATTCGAAGAGCCAATTTCTTCTTCACCTTCGATCATAATTTTTACATTACAAGTCAGGTTATCGGTTGCCAGCATGGTTTCCAATGCCTTAATGTGCATATAAAACTGGCCCTTATCATCGCAGGAACCTCTTGCATAAATGCGCTCATTTTTAATCACCGGCTCAAATGGCGGGGAATTCCAAAGCTCATATGGATCAGCTGGCTGGACGTCATAATGTCCGTAAATCAGCACCGTAGGAAGCGCTGGATCAATGATCTTTTCGCCGTAAACAACCGGATGGCCAGCCGTCTCGTAAATTTCAACACGATCCGCGCCAGCCTCTGCAATCCGATCACGCACGAATTCGGCTGCTTTAAGCATGTCTGGCTTAAATTTGGAATCGGCGCTTACAGATGGGATCCTCAGCAGATCCAGAAGCTCATTTAAAAATCGGTCGCGGTTTTTATCAATATAATCAAGCATCAGGTCAGAAGTTAGTGGTTTAATGTGCCGCTGAACGGCCGGGCAAGATAAAAAAATAGCCCCTAAGGTCGATCCTTAGAGGCTGTTTTTTGAAATTATATCTGTTAGCGACCGTTGTTCGCTTTTGATTTTGCAAAAAGACTTACCCTGTTTTCATTGCCATTCATAAGCCTTACAATGTTCTTTTTGTGTGTAAAAACAACCAGCACAAACATTGTAAATCCAAAAACGATCAGCAACGGCTCTGGATGGCCAAAAACGCCCAGCCAGGAAAGCACCGGAAACGCAAGCGTCGCCAGAATAGAGCTTAACGAAACATATTGAGAAGCCAGTAATGTCAGAATGAAAATCGCGATGCAAACAGAAGCAAGTTCCGGCTGAATAGCGAGCACCATACCAAGCAATGTAGCAATTCCCTTACCGCCTTTAAATTTTACAAAAACCGGGAAAATATGACCGATGATAGCGATGATCCCAAAAATGATCTTGTACATCAAAAGCTCGGTTTCGCCGATCGCATTCATATAAAACAGCATCGAAGCGAGGCATGTTGCTGTCCAACCTTTCAATACATCAATCAGCATTACAACCGTCCCTGCGCGTTTTCCCAAAATCCGGAAAGTGTTTGTCGCGCCGGCATTTCCGCTGCCATGTTTTCTTACATCAATTCCAAAATATCCTATTCCGTACCAAACTGAACTCGGGATTGATCCCAACAAATAGGCAGCGATAATCGTAGTTATTAATAAGGCAATACTCATATTGTACTATTCGCAGAAAATTTTAAACGTTGAAATGTTTTGTCCAAAAATACGATAGCGAGGGGATTTTACAAGCAAAAAGGATACAAAACTAACATTATACAAGCATTTTTTCAATTTGTAGCATTAACTATTGCCACTTCTACAAAGACATCAAAATCCTTCGGTAGGTTCCACCTTCTTCTTTTTAACCTCTGCCGGAACCACTTTCTTCTTCGCTGTTTTAGCCGCTAACTTGGCTTTCTTGATCGCTGGCTGGTAAAAATCATCGAAGCGGTTTACAAATGTATCCTTCTCCTCAGACCCGATCGACACCAGCGACATATCCTTCGATTTCACATTTTTTGACTTCGCTGTAATCTGATCATTGAAGTCAACCTGTGACGAAACCACCCCTAACTCGCCAAGTTTATAGTCAAAATAATACCACACATCCGGAGACGCCTGCAAATACAAACTAAATTCATCCCCATCCACAGACCGCCTGATTTCCAGGACCCCTTCCATTTGCGCATTAATGTTGTTTCTACCCAAATTCGCCACGCCAATCGGCCCCTGCGAATAATATGCCCCATGTGAAGCGGACCAGTTCAAGTTCACATTGGACAAAAGCATAGGCACGTCCAGCGCCGGGGAGGCCTCAAAAAGCGGCTTGTAACCTGCCGCAGTGAGTTTGGCATAAGCATCTGTTGCTTTCGGGCCTATTAATGCGGAAAGCTTATTATTCAGTTGCTCCGCATCATCATCAGCGGCCGTGCTGTTTTGCTCTTCCAGGTTAACTTCGACGATTTTGGCAGCTAAGGGTTGCGAGATCGGTTCCAGTGCCGGGAGTTTCATTAACAGCATTGTATTGAACGAGAACCGGGCGCTATCTACCTGTGCTTCACCCGTTCCTACGGCTTGCAGCCAGGTCGCGCCGGTCAGTTTCAAAGGGCCGGAGAATGTTGCCAGGCCGGTTTTATCATCAAAACGCAATGCATTGGCTTCATCAATAAGCCCATCGGCGCCCGGAGGCGGCATTACTTTGAATGCTTTTTCATCCTCATCATAATTCAAGGCACCCTGAGCAGAGTAAATGTCCTCATCGCCATCCGAATCCTTGGGCGAAAGGAACGACATATACATGCCTTTTGCTTCATTATAATGCAAGCCTACCGAAAGTGGAATGTCATGCTCGTTTTTCAGGTCTTTGTCAATTTTGATACCCACAGTCTCGCCGGGCGCATCTTTGTAGACAATCCACGAGCTCTGAAAATCCTTTCTGAATTTAATAACAGGCTTTACAAACCCGTCCAGTTGCAACGACGGCTCGTACGCGATCAAGTTAATGCCTCCCTTATATTGAATGCGGGGCGATAAAAGCAGGTTTTCCGTTTCCTTAATGTCTGCACGCGCAGTTGTGTAGTATTTGACAGCAGCGGGAGCCTGGTTATCAGCACGTTTTTTCTTTCCTTCTTCCGCCGCGCCGATTTCCCTCAACTCAAAATTCTGCATCTTGATATTGAATGTGTCTTTCCGGGCCGTAATGTATTGATATGTGGCAGATCCTTCGAAATGGTTGCGGGAATCGATGCGGATGTCCGCGTCGCGCATTCTGTGCGAGGTGTTTAATGTATCAATTTCAATGCGTGCTTTCTTCAAAGGAGCAATTTTCCCTTTGCTATCCACGCTTACCAACCCACCGTCCGGGATGATCTTCACATCCGCAGTTTGAATAAAAGGAACGCCCTTAATGTTCAAAGTTACTTTTTCAACGTCATAAATGGCCTCAGAACCATTGAATGTCAGCCCTTCCTGATCCGGGTCCATCGATGTGTACGAAGAGGTTTCGCCAAATCCTTTCATCAGGATTGTTTTCTTAGCCATATCCCACTTCGCGCTGCCGATCAGTGTTTTGTATGAAGCCGTTGGAATTTCCATCCCTGAGGAATCAGTGCCGAAGCCCGTTTCGTCGGTCAGGAAGTTGGCGATGCCGGTTTTGAAATTGAAATCAATATTCACATTCTTCCCCGTAAGCAGCTTCTTTGTTGATTTTTGATCAACACTATTAATTGCAAATTCAGAGCGATTAGCCAGATAGCCGTCTTTATTAAATTTAATGTCGGGCGAAGACAGCTCAGAATCGGCCCTTTTCAGCTTTCCGTTTCCATACAAACCCGTCGAGCGCAACAGCAGCCCGCCTTCCAGGCTCGTAGTTCCATTATAAAATGAGAAGGATTTACCCTGGGTGTTGATAAACATGCTGTCTGCATTGGGATACCATTTCAATGCATAATCCTTCAACTGAACGGCAGGGAAATAGCCTTTGCCAATGGTCGCTTCCTTAATGCTGGCTACTTCACCGGAGGCCATTAATGAATCGGCGGTTAGCAGAACATTTTTGGCTGTCATCGAGGCCGACATGTATTTCAAAATTGCTTTGGAATGCAGACCCTTGTTGTCCATTGTCAGCGTGTCCGTAAACCTGGCCAGCGCTTTTCCGTCATATAATTTCATGTCCGTCACCGGCGGCTTATATTCGAAGCCAAGCGAGTTGTCGGGCATGCTTTTCAGGACCGTTTGAATGTTTGGGATAATGCCGTTTGCATTGAATGTTCCCTCAAAAATCACGTCACGCTCATCCAGACCACCCATATCGATCTTTGGGATCTTGAAATTGACTTCTCTCGGGTAAACGACAGTTCCCCGCTCAGGCTGATCGAAATAAACCATCATTCCATCCTCAACCACCAGTCGAGGCGACTTTTTGACGCCTTTTTGCAGTCCTGATTTGTTTTTTGGATCACTCAAATAGAATGTTCCACCCTTTTCATATTTCACGTGACCGCCTACTTCGCCTTTCTGGCCCTTCGCAAATTTGTCACGCGGCGTGAATGTAATGGAGTCCGAAGGCGCCACATTTACAAAAAACTGGTTGTAGTCGAACTTAATGTTCTGCCCTCTGAACTGGTAATTGGAGGCAACCATTTGACCATTTAATGTGAAATTCCTGTTTTTGCCAATGATCAGTTTTTTGTCCTGCGGAACCGCATAAATTTTTAAAGAATCACTCACAACAAAACGCGAAACGCCCATAACGGTTAACATGGTGTCGGGCAGGTAAATCGTAGCGTTCGCCGTTTCGTCATTGGCCGTAAATTGAGAAGTGACCTGGAAGTTGTCATAATCAGCCTTATCCAGGTTCGCCAGCACAAACAGAATTCCTTTTTTGCTTAATGCAAATTCGTCCGTTGCCTTATTGTAAACGAAATATTCTTCAAGTGTCAGCCGCTGCAATGTGTTGCGCATGATTTCCGGCTTCTGCTTGAATTTCCTGGCCAGATCGTCGGATAGGAAAGCTTGTTTTTTCTCAGTCTGTGTATAATTCGCCGCCATAATCAGCGGCTGGAAGCCATATTCCTTGCTAATGTCCTTGAAACGCTCCTTTTTGAAATAATCCAGCGATTCCAGCTTCACAGGCGCAACTTGCTTGCCGTTAATGCGAAAGAATTCTACCTTATCATTCGGAAACCGCCACCGCATCGCCTGCGACCAGATATTCATTTTGTGATAAGTGTCTTTATATGGAAGCGGCGCATAATCTGTCCGTTCCACGCGGCCCAGTTTTACCAACCCTTCGTCATCATTGTATTTGAATGTCACGCCCGGATGAAAGAGGGAATCGCTGCCAAGCGGCATGGAATAAGTTGCAAAGGAGGCTGCTATGACCGAATCTTTGAGCATGAACTTCTTGCTTTGTGCTGTGAAAGCGAGCTTATCTTTGTATTTTACCTTAATCGTCGAGGGAAGATCGCTGAGGGAAGAGCTGTACATTTCCGTCCCGATCAGCGCGAAACCGCCTTTGTAGTCAATGTTTTTACGCGTTTCCTTCAAGCGGGCGTCGATGCCGTTGGATACAAAACGCGGATAGGCAGCAGGCTGGCCTTTTATTTTCTTAACACCACGATATTCTAATGTTCCTTTGATAGGCGCAGCCAGTTGTGAATCACTGTGCAATGTTACATTTTCCGCGACCAGTTTGGGTTGCGTAATGTTGAAGGAATAACTGTCCAGATCGGCGTAAATCGATGAATCACCGCCTGCCTGCCAGTTGAACTTGCCATTTTTACCTACAAAAATCCCATCTTTCAAAGAAACGCTGCCGTTTGCCGGACCGAAAACAACCGAATCGCCAGCAGTAACCATGGCGAACGTTGCATTCTGCAAATCGAGCAGTGCTCCCGAAATAACGGGCAGGGGATTGGATTTGGGTGTGATTACAAAGTTGGAGTCAACAGGCGTGTCCCAGCTGTCATTGGCAGCAGCCACATTGGCCTCGACGTTGGCTGCAACCGCATTCGTGGTGTCGAAACGATATTTATAACTTCCTTCTAAAAGGTAAAGCGAATTGTAATTAGCCGCGTAAAGCTTCTTGGTTTCATTTACCGTCCTGACCGTTTCCAGCACTTTCTGCAATGTTTTACCATCATATTGCTGCCCCGAGCTGGTTGCCAGATCCAGAAACCCTTCCAGGTTTTCGGGCGATTGTCTGGCAAATGCATGCGTATTCCGGATCAGCAGGAACATAACCGGCCCGGCTTTTTGCCCTTTGGAAATCTGTGTTTTGACAATGTTGATAAACTTCGTCTGCTGGGAAGTATTCAGCGCCGACATCCACACGCTGTCTAGCTGCGCGGCGGAGCGGATGTATTGCGGGTTGCGGCTGCCGTCCATGAGCTTGCGCAATTGCACCATAAACTGTCCCGGATCATCCGAAAGTTTCAGGTTTTGCGCAGACGCAGTTTGACCCGCTAATGCCAGAATGCAGAAAAGTAAAGCAGTACGAAGTATCCTCATTGGTTTTGTTTCAACTTTTAAATACAACACAGGCCCATTGATTGCGCGTGTTGGAATTGATTTTTGTCAAACCGTTTTCCAATGCACATTGCTCAATATCAGCCTGATCCGTTTCATAAAATCCGCTGGTAACCAGCCAGCCGCCGGGCTGTAAATGTTTTACGTAAGCAGGGATTTCGCTTAATAGAATGTTCCGGTTAATGTTGGCCAATATCCCGCCAAACATTTGTCCTTCCGGCACTTCTGTGATTGTTCCCTGGAAAACCCCGGCCTCGGCAGCCAGATTATTCATTAAAAAATTCTCTTTTGTATTCTCAACAGCCCATTCGTCGATATCAAACCCCAACAACTGCGCTGCGCCTAATTTTGCAGCCAGAATGGACAGGATCCCTGTTCCGCAACCCACATCCATGACCGATATTCCCTGGTGCGGCAAACTCAGCTGCTCGTTCATGACGAGCCACGTGGTTTCGTGATGTCCGGTGCCAAAAGACATTTTCGGTTGGATCAGCAAATCATATTTAAATGCAGGGTCCGGCTCGTGAAAGGTGGCCCTCACCCGGATCTGGTCACCAACTTCTATTGGCTCGTAGCTTTTTTCCCACTCCTCATTCCAATTTCTTCTTTCTAACGATTTCCACGTGGCCGCTATTGTCGTTAATTCCAGGTATTTGGCAGTAAGATCCTGCAAGTTTTGCGCATCAAAATCATTTTCCTGAATATAAGCCAAAAGCCCCTCCTCCGTCTCCACAAAAGACTCAAATCCCACCTCCCCCAACTCCGCCATCAATATTTCAACAAAATCCGCGTCAATTTTAAGGTCAACTTCGATGTAGTTCATTCTATTCCGATTGTATATTGTTTATGGGTAAACTTACTCACAAAAAAAGCCCACTCAAATTTAACATTTGAAATGGGCTTCATTTAATTCTTTATCTGATCAAGGCTTTCTCCGCTTCGCTGCAAGATCATGCGCGGTGTCATAATAAGACCGCAGGTTCATCCAGTCGAATACATCTGAGATGTTTTCTACGCGGTTTCTTTGCATGATGCGGTCGCGGCGTTGCATTCTTACGAATTTGAAGAGAATGTCGGCGAGCTGGTCGGCGGCTTGGGTGAATGTCTGGGACTTTCGGTTGATGACGTAAATGCCGCGGTTTTCGTAATCCCGCATGATTTGCATAATGTAATCCCCGAAACCGGAAAGATCACTTGTTACGGTCGGAACACCTCTAACTACACATTCCAATGGTGTATAACCCCATGGTTCATAATAACTTGGGAACACGCCTAAGTGACAGCCACGAACAAATTGCCCGTAATCAAGTCCGAAAAGTGGGTTTGTTGAGGAAATGAAATCAGGGTGATAAACGATTTTAACCCTATCCCGCTCATTGTTGACAAGATTTGCTGTCTTGCAAAACTCAGTAATGCCATCTTCCTCTTTCAGATCGTGCGTTACAAAGGCAGGTAACTTATCCGTTTTCCAAGTTTGAATCGTTCTTCTGAGCCTTAATCTCCAATATTCATCTACGAAATTATTCAGATCCGGCATTTTATGGTCAGCGCCAGAAGCTGCTGCCAGGAAAAGCTTTTCTCCTACTTCTTTCTCGATGGCTGTACAAGTTTCCTGCAACTCATTTAACACCGCCCTCGATTGCAGCACATCCGGATTCACAGAATAGTAAGGCTGTTTGGTCACAATAAACATGACAACCGTCATATCCATATTCGCCTGGACCATCTTCCAGTTCAGCCGGGCCAATGCTTCCAAGGTAAGGTCATAACCCTTGTTACTGTATTCGTAACGGCCCGAAGTGAAGAAGTAAAGTGTTTTATCTAAATCAAATGAATAGCTCGGGAAGAAATGTCCCAGAACAAACTCGTGAATACGTTCTTTATGCTTTAAATGCAGGTTTTGAAATTCATGAACTGCCTGGAAACGCTGCACATTCAGTCCATTAGGTGTCACCAGATCGGGCATGCGGTCCAGGAAAACTTCGCATTCACGGGCAGTAACATCACTTACCGTTGTTAATACATGGGCACTTAATGCTGCCTGCCGTTCAACCGAACATTGCGCCAGGATCCCGTAATTTTTCGCTTCCTGTTCCCAATCGAAAAAGGGCAGCTTGCTGTAAAACCCGCTGACATTCTGCGCAAGATAACGGCCCAGCATAGTGGCATGGGTCGTAAAAGTGGTTGCTATCTTAACATTATCCCTTTTCAGGTCAGGCAATCCGCTGCTGGCCATCCACTCATGGAACTGCGCAAAAATTTCCTCGCGTTTTGCATTCTCTTCGGCATATTCTTTCAGAAAAAGCCTAACGAATTCTCCAAAACAAAGGGTTTGATTCACCAGGTGTTCCACATTAATGGTTGGAATCCTGCTGCGTTCCCAAAGGTTGAATTTGATGGTGTCCAGCTCATGCATGATGCTGTCCAGATCAAACAGAATGACGCGCGGCTTGCCCGTTACGAGCCAATAGCCATAAAATACATTGTAACCCATGTCGCGCATACGCTTCACAACGCGGCCTGCCGGAGAATCCTCCAGATCACTGATTATTTCAAATTCGGATGACGCTTTTTTCTCAAAATATGGGCCTAGCAAGAAGTAGTTGTCTTCCCACCTTTCTACCATTGCAGGGACCTTGGTCCGTATTACAGTATAAATTCCTCCAACTTGGTTACAAACCTCCCATGCAACTTCAAACAGGACGTTTTTCTTAGTGGTTTTGACAAATGGTTCCAATACGGGATGTAGGTTTAAACGTTACTAGCTGCATTTGCAAAGCTTGTTGTTTTCTTTATGTCACAAAAATCCTTGTAATTACACAATAAATATGCAGAAAAATTATTCACAATTACAACAATCTATGGTTTGTTTCTTTGTCCTTAAACAAAGTCGAATCTGCGCCTGGACGCCAGAAATATAACAAAGTCAAGAATACGCCTTATAGCAATCTTACTTTGAATCAAGCCAAATGAAACCGTCATGACATGAATTTAAGACGGTTCTCGGCTAACTTTGTTCCAAATTACGTTACTTTGATTGGATTAACATTTTGCATTGGTTAGATAGTGAAAAAAATTAAAATAGTTGCGCTTTCCTTTACATTGCTTCTGTTTATAATGGAAAGTTGTATTGCCCAAACTACCGATACTGAAGAAATTTTGCCTCCAAAAAGGGAATTCAGGGCAGTATGGATCGCTACTGTTGATAATATAGACTGGCCAAGCAGCAAAAATCTTATACCAGAGCAACAGCAACAGGAGTTTTCCACTCTTCTTGATTTTCATAAAAGAGTGGGAATGAATGCCGTTTTCGTGCAAGTGCGCGCGGCGGGTGATGCATTTTATGCCAAAAGTCCTGAACCCTGGTCGGAATGGCTTACCGGCCGGCAGGGGAGGCAGCCTTACCCGATGTGGGACCCGTTGGATTATATGGTTACAGAGGCGCATAAGCGCGGCCTTGAATTTCATGCGTGGCTAAATTTAAACCGCTTGGTGCATAAGTCTTCCACCAGCGTTTCGGCCGATAATGTCAGCAAAATACATCCCGAATGGATCCTCAGTTATGATGGATACAAGCTATTCAATTTCGGCATTCCGGAGGTAAGGCAGTTTATCACGGATATGACAGTGAATGTGGCCAAAAATTATGATGTCGATGGCATTCACTTTGATGATTATTTCTATCCCTATGCGGCTCCCGGTCAGGTTATCCAGGATGAGGCAACATACCAAAAGTACGGCGCAGGATTTGCCAATAAGGCGGATTGGAGAAGACACAACATTGACTTATTGGTAAAACAAATTCATGACGGCCTGGCAGCGGTTAAGCCGAAACTTAAATTCGGGATCAGTCCTTTCGGGGTTTGGAGAAATAAAGACCGTGATGCGGAAGGTTCCAAAACTTTTGGTGCATTGGCTTCCTATGACGACCTTTTTGCCGATAGCAGGCGCTGGATCAAGGAAGGGTGGATCGATTACATTGCACCGCAGGTTTATTTCTCGTCTGGATTTTCACGTGTTCCATACAAGAACCTGGTTGATTGGTGGACCGAAAATTCATACGAAAGACATTTATATATAGGAATGGGCGCTTACCGCGTAGGTTATAGGGATAGAGATAAACATTGGTCTAATCCATTGGAAATCCCTAATCAGGTCCGGTACTTGCGGGAAAGCGAGACGGATGGGGCGATTTTTTTCAGTTCGCGTTCGCTGAAAGGGAACAGTCTTGGCTTTGTTGATTCACTCCGCCAGGATTTTTTCCGTTACCCCTCGCTGGTTCCTACAATGCCCTGGAAAGACCGCATTGCCCCATTGTCTCCAAGAAGTTTAAAAGCAACATTGCTGTCCAAAGGACTCGAACTAACCTGGGAACGCCCTGAGCCCGCATCAGACGGGGATTTGGCTTGGTACTATGTCATTTACCGCTTTGGCCCCGAAGAAAAGGCCACGGCGCATGACCCGCGACGCATCATAGGCATGTGTTATGAGGGTGAAAAATATGTAGACATGACTGCCGAGGCAGGAAAAAGATACATATACTATGTTACGGCAGTGGACCGGTTGCATAACGAAGGACGCCCGATCGGGCCGTTAAAAGTGGAAGTCCATGATCAGAAGCTTGTGAGATTTTAGCATATGAGTAATACAATTCAATACGAGTATAAACCTGAGTATTTATCGGTTTCAGGCCCAACAAAATACAACTCCGAAATGCTTCGTAAAGAAGAAATGGTGTTGAATATGGGTCCGCAACATCCTAGTACTCACGGTGTCTTACGTTTGGAAGTGGTTACGGACGGGGAAATAATCGTAGATGTAGTCCCACATTTGGGTTACCTGCACCGGTGCTTCGAAAAGCACGCAGAATCACTGCCATTTAACCAGGTTATTCCTTATGTGGATCGCTTGGATTATGTGGCGTCAATGAATTCTGAACATGCTTATGTGATGGGCGTGGAAAGAATGCTCGGCATTGAAAATGATATTCCAAAACGCATTGAATACATCCGCGTAGTGGTTGCAGAGCTCAACCGGCTGGCTTCCCATTTCGTCGCGCTGGGCACTTATGCCATGGACATTGGCGCTTATACGCCTTTCTTGTGGATGATGCGCGACCGCGAGCAGATCCTCCGCTTGCTCGAATGGACCTGCGGCGCGAGAATGCTTTATAATTACATTTGGATCGGAGGCTTGTTTTACGATTTGCCTGTGGGTTTTGAAGAACGCTGCCTTGAATTTGTAAAATATCTGAAACCCAAGCTGACGGAGTTGCAGCAGCTTGTGGTTGATAACAAAATTTTCATCCAGCGCACAGCAAATGTGGGCGTATTGCCCTTGCCGGTTGCCATTAATTACGGCTGCACGGGCCCAATGCTCCGCGGTTCCGGATTGCGTTACGATTTGAGAAAAGTAGACGGCTATTCCGTTTATCCCGAGCTGGATTTTGAGATACCCATCGGCACAGGCGCCATGGGCACAACCGGTGATTGCTGGGACCGGACGTGGGTGCGTGTGATAGAATGCTGGGAATCAGTGAAGTTAATAGAGCAAAGCCTCGAACAACTTACGGGAGACTACAAGCGAACCCGCGATTTCGATCCGCAGGCCGTCGTTCCCAAGAAAATCCGCCCCAAGGCAATGGATTTCTACGTCCGTGGCGAAAGTCCGAAAGGCGAGCTAGGCTTCTTTTTCCGTTCCGACGGCCGTTCCGACGTTCCGTTTCGTTGCAGGGCCAGGTCATGCTGTTTTCACAACCTTTCTGTGATCGGAGAAATTACAAAAGGGTCGTTACTAGCGGACCTGGTGGCCGTGATCGGGTCTATTGACGTGGTAATGGGAGAAGTGGATCGATAACATGGTGCTTGGCCCCAAACCCCTAAAGGGGCTTGCTTCTTACTAGTAAACTGCAAAGTCCCCTTTAGGGGATTTAGGGGCAAAAAAGAAGCCGCCTTTCAGCAGCTCCTTTCTTTCTCTCTTATTTTGTTCTAAACTTAAACAGCCTGCGCAACGCCTACCAAATCATGCTTGGCTAAAAACTCCGCAATCTGAACCGTGTTAGTCGCTGCTCCTTTGCGAAGGTTATCTGCTACAATCCACAGGTTCAATGTTTTAGGCTGAGATTCGTCGCGGCGGATGCGGCCTACGAATGTTTCGTCCTTGCCGTGTGCTGTTAATGGCATTGGATAAAGCGCGTTTTTAGGATCATCCTGCAAAATCACGCCTTCCGCCTCGCTCAGGATCTGACGCACTTCATCCAGATCAAATTCATTTTCAAATTCAATGTTAACCGCCTCAGAGTGACCACCGATCGTTGGGATACGAACCGTTGTTGCAGTTACTGCAATGCTGTCGTCGCCCATGATTTTCTTCGTTTCGTTGGTCATTTTCATTTCTTCCTTTGTATAGCCGTTATCCAAAAACACGTCGATATGCGGCAATACATTCAGGTCGATCTGGTGCGGATATACTTTTCCGCGGCTGTGATCGCCGGCGCGCTCCGAGAAAAGCTGATCAACGGCCGCCTTACCCGTTCCCGTTACAGACTGGTAAGTAGAAACCACCACGCGTTTGATCTTATATTTTTGGTGCAAAGGATTCAAAACCACCACCATTTGAATGGTTGAGCAGTTTGGGTTTGCAATAATTTTGTCTTCTTTGGTCAATTCGCCTGCATTGATTTCAGGAACAACCAGTTTTTTGGTCGGGTCCATTCTCCATGCTGAGGAATTATCGATAACTGTAATTCCCGCCTCTGCGAATCTTGGTGCAAGCTCTAATGACGTGCTGCCACCAGCCGAAAATATCGCTATTTCAGGTTTGGCTGCAATCGCGTCCTCAAATCCGATCACCTTTATCTGTTTACCCTTGAATGTAACTTCCTTACCAACAGATCTTTCTGATGCAACGGCTAATAATTCCGTCACCGGGAAATTACGCTCTTCGAGCACTTTGAGGATTTCGCCGCCTACCAAACCGGTAGCGCCTACTACTGCGATTTTCATTCTAGCATTAAGATAAAAAGTGGATAGAAATTTGATCCCTTTCAGCTGCCTGAGCAATTGAAAAGTGCCGCAAATTTACGAGGAAATTTAGAATGAATGTGGATTTTTACATTTTATGCGCTGAATTTCAGCCACGAAAACGAAAATCAGTTACCAAGTCCAGATTTTTTCAGGCGTTATGCTGGCATTCATCGGCATGTCGTAAGGATCAATGTCATCGATTTTAGAAACCGGCTCAAAAAAGGAAAGGCCTGTTTTAACAATGTCAGGACGACATTTAGCCAGAAAACGGTCATAATAACCGCCGCCATAACCCACCCGGTAACCCCGCTCGTCGAAAGCCAGCAGCGGAATGTAAACCCGATCAATTTCCTCAGCATTGACGCGTATGGAAGTCGCAGGATCCGGCTCCGGAATGCCCCATGGATTTGTGATCAGCTTTGTGTTTTTATCCAAAAGATAATGTTCCATTTCCTTGGTGCCCGGAATGACGTAAGGCGCAACGATCCGGATTTGAGAAAATGAAGCTTGTAATTGATTGACTATCTGCCAGGTATTAATCTCATTTTTAATGATTTGGGGCAAAAAAAGATGAATCGTTTCCGGTCCTTGTAATGTAAGTGCTGCAAACAGATTCTGGCAGATCAGATTATTTTTGACCAAAATGTCATCTTCCGTCAGCGACATTCTTTTGGAAAGGAAATCTTTACGCAACGCGGCTTTGTCCATCATTTGTTGGTTTTTTTGCACCTGGCAATATCGAAATTTAGCGGAATGCATTCAAAGTTAACCGCCTAACAATGTTCTCCTTTTTTCGCCTTTTTACGCTATTGTTTGTACTTTCACGCTCGCATTTTAAATTCTTTAACCATAGTTTATAAACAAGACATGAGCAAAATTAAAGTTGCAAATCCCGTAGTGGAGCTTGACGGAGACGAAATGACCAGAATTATCTGGAAATTTATTAAGGAAAAACTTATTCTACCATATCTGGATCTGGATATCAAATATTACGATTTGGGCGTGGAATACCGCGACGAAACCAATGACCAGGTGACCATAGATGCCGCTAATGCGATTAAAGAATATGGTGTTGGTATCAAATGCGCAACGATTACACCTGACGAAGACCGCGTTAAGGAGTTCAATTTGAAGCAAATGTGGAAGTCGCCGAACGGAACAATCCGTAACATCCTGGATGGAACGGTTTTCCGCGAGCCGATCGTAATGAGCAATGTGCCTCGTTTGGTAACAAACTGGTCTGCACCGATTATCGTCGGTCGTCACGCGTTTGGAGATCAATATAAAGCAACGGATTTTGTTGTTCCTGGAAAAGGAAAGCTTACCATTAAGTTTGAAGGCGAAGATGGCAATGTGATCGAGCACGAAGTGTATCAGTTCAAAGGGCCGGGCGTTGCGATGGGAATGTACAACATTGACGAGTCGATCCGTGGATTTGCTTATGCTTGTTTTAATGTTGCATTGGACAAAGGATGGCCACTTTACCTTTCTACAAAAAATACAATCCTTAAAAAATACGACGGTCGCTTCAAGGATATTTTCCAGGAAGTTTACGAAAGCGATTATGCAGGAAAAGTGCATTATGAGCACCGTCTGATCGACGACATGGTGGCTTCTGCATTGAAATGGGAAGGTAACTTTGTTTGGGCTTGTAAAAACTATGATGGTGATGTTCAGTCAGATACAGTTGCGCAAGGTTTTGGTTCACTTGGTTTGATGACTTCTGTGTTGGTAACACCGGATGGCAAAACAATGGAAGCAGAAGCAGCGCACGGAACGGTAACACGTCACTACCGCGAGCACCAGAAAGGAAAACCGACTTCGACAAATCCAATCGCATCGATTTTTGCATGGACGCGTGGTTTGGCATTCCGTGGAAAGCTTGACGACAACCAGCCATTGATCGATTTCAGCCTTGCCCTTGAAAAAGTGTGTATCGAAACGGTTGAAAGCGGTAAAATGACGAAAGACCTTGCTGTAAACATTCACGGAAATGACGTGAAACACGGCGAGCATTATCTTTATACAGAAGAATTCCTTGATGCAATCGATGAAAATCTGAAAGCAGCATTGGCCTAATTCACTTATAGTTGTTTACAAAAAGCCACTGATTCCTTGCGAATCGGTGGCTTTTTGCTTGGGTATCATTTTGGTATGTATTGTTTTAATATAAATGTTACCCCCATAAATAAATTGAAACGCAATTCTCTACGCATATGGCTGCTATTGTTCTGTCTGTCGCTCACAGGTGTGGAAATGTATGGCCGGCCTATGCAAATTCCTGACGACCAGCCCGTCGCTAAGGCCGACTCTGTTGAAAAAATCGTTCTGCAAAAGGACATTATTGATGTGCTGAAAGGATTGCGGAAAAAGCATCGCCAGGACTCGGTTAAGGTGGATACGGTTTTAAAAACGGGAAAAGTTTTGTTCTCGATCGTCCCTGCATTCGGCTACACATTAACTTCGGGCCTGATCGGTTCCATGAATGTCAATTCCGCGTTCTATTCCAGCGATCCGCATAAAACGCGCTTATCGAGTATTACCGCTAATTTCATTTACACCCAATACAAGCAAATCACCATTCCGCTGCAAGCCAGTATCTGGACGCGGGACAACGACCTGAACATTCTCACCGACTGGCGTTATTTCAAATATCCGCAGGACACTTACGGACTCGGCCCGAACAGTGAAATTAAAGACGCCTCACAGATTGATTACAGGCACATCAGGCTGCATCAAACAGTTTTGAAAAAGGTCACAGAATCATTCTATGCAGGTCTCGGATTTTTCTACGATTACCGCTGGAACATCCTGTTGGAAGACACCAATGCCGACGTCACTAAATACGGCTTGACGCCAAAATCCATTTCATCAGGCCCGGTTGCCACCTTGGTCTATGATAACCGCACCAATTCCATCAATCCCGAAAAAGGCTTTTACACCAGTATTCAATATCGATCCAGCCTGGAAAAGCTGAACAGCACCAGCAACTGGAATTCAGTGGTTGTAGATATCCGAAAATACTTCAACCTCCCGCAAGGCAGCAGAAACACACTGGCTTTCTGGAACTATAACTGGCTAGTAGTAAGCGGAAAAGCTCCCTACCTCGATCTCCCCAGCACCGGCTGGGACCCGGCCACAGCCATGGGGCGCGGCTACATACAGGGCCGGTTCCGAAGTCCGAAGCTACTCTATTTCGAAACAGAATATCGCATGTCCCTCACGCGCAATGGCCTGCTGGGAGCCGTAGTCTTCGGCAACGCTCAAAGTGTCTCCAACTGGCCCGCCAACAATTTCACAAAAATCGCCCCCGGCGGCGGCGTAGGACTTAGAATCAAAGTCAACAAAAAATCAAGGGCTAACGTGGCGATTGACTATGGGTTCGGCATGAAAGGGTCGCGGGGGTTGTTTGTGAATTTGGGTGAAGTGTTTTAATCTAAATTTTTTGATTCACTCATTCGTTTGTCTAATTGGAATTCGATGCTTAATTTTAGCTAGGCACACTATACTCCAATGTACAAACTGATTTTTACCAGCAATGCCCTCAAAAGCTTGAAGGCAATCCCGAAAAGCGACGCCTCAAAAATCTTGGAAAAGCTGGAAGAGCTATCGATCAATCCGGATGCCACCCGAAATGTAAAAAGACTTCATAGCCATCCAATAGCCGTTTTTCGTTTGAGAATAGGCGACTATCGTGTGCTTTTTGACAAAGAAGATGCTTTCAGAATTATCGAGGTCATCGATTTAGGCCACCGAAAACATATTTACGAATGAACCTACATGCACAAATAATCGAAGAATCCGGCAAACCAAAATTCGCAGTCCTGCCGATTGACAAATACGAATCTTTGGTAAAGGAGCTGGCTGATTTTGACAGCATAGAAGACCTCGCCGATTATCTAAGAGCAATAAAGGTAAAGTCGGAAAATAAATTCTGGCATTCACTGAATGATGTGAAGGCGGAGCTGGGTATTTAATTTGATTCCCACCGCTACTTCTCACAAATCTTTCTTTGCATTACACAAAACAACTTCTAAAAAACACGTACCTTTGCGGGCAATTTGTTCATACAGATCGCAGTACCTTCTTTAACTAAATTATTTGTTGCAATGTCCGCAGTAGCAGAGCAAACCCAGGTTGCACCCCGGTTATTGGCCGACCGGATCAACGCACTCGAAGAATCTTCGACGCTTGCGATGACGAAAATGGCACGTGAATTGGCCGCACAAGGTCACAAAGTAATCAGTCTGAGCGTTGGAGAGCCCGATTTTAAGACGCCCGCTCACATTTGCGAGGCTGCTAAGAAGGCCATTGATGATGGTTTTCATGGTTATTCTCCCGTTGCAGGTTATCCTGATCTGCGAAAGGCCATTGCTGATAAGTTAAAGCGCGACAATAATATAGATTGGAAACCTGAAAATATCGTGGTTTCTACGGGTGCGAAGCATTCTTTAGCTAATGTGATCCAGGTTTTGATCAACCCAGGCGATGAGGTTGTAATTTTTGCGCCTTACTGGGTAAGTTATTCGGAAATGGTAAAATTGGCTGAGGGCAAATCGGTGATTATCGATGGTGCTTTTGACAATGATTTCAAGGTAACGGCGGCACAATTGGAAGCGGCGATTACACCACGCACTAGAGTTGTAATGTATGCTTCGCCAAACAATCCAACCGGCGCAGTTTACTCAGAAAAAGAATTGAGAGAGATCGCAGCTGTGATTGAAAAACACGAAGACGTTTACGTTCTGGCTGACGAAATCTACGAATATATCAACTTCACGGACGAAGGACATTTCAGCATGGGATCAATTCCTGCTTTGAAAGAACGCGTGATTACGGTGAATGGTGTGGCAAAAGGTTACGCCATGACCGGATGGAGGATCGGCTTTACGGCTGCTGCCAAATGGATCGCGGATGGTGTTGAAAAATTGCAGGGCCAGGTTACTTCGGGAACCAATTCTATCGCTCAAAAAGCGGCAACAGCTGCTTTCAATGGTCCGATGGAGCCTTCAATTGAAATGACAAAAGCTTATGCACGTCGTCGCGACTTAGTTGTTGGTTTGCTGAGAGAAATTCCTGGATTTAAGGTAAATATGCCGCAGGGTGCGTTTTACGCATTCCCGGATGTGAGTTACTATTTTGGAAAATCGGACGGAACGACAACGATCAACAACTCGGACGATTTTTCTAACTGGCTGCTTAACAACTCCTACGTGTCGACCGTGGCAGGTTCGGGATTTGGTGCGCCGGATTGCATTCGTATCTCAACTGCGGCTGCTGACGAAGCGCTTGTAGAAGCGGTGCAACGCATTAAAGATGCCGTAGCGACTTTAAAATAACATAAATTGAAATCATAAAAGCCTCATGGGTGTTACCTGTGAGGCTTTTGTATTCCCGGACCAAGGGGATCGGCCGTTCATCGCAACATTTGAATAATGAGTAAGTATTATTTTTTGAAGGTTAAAGAAATAGAAAAGGAGACTGAAGAGGCTTCAACACTGCATTTCTGGCATCCGCTGAATGAAGTGGTGGCTTACAGACCGGGGCAGTTTTTGACATTGCTTTTGCCGGTTGATGATAAGAAAATCCGGCGTTCCTATTCCATGTCGAGCTCGCCTTATACGGATGTTTCCCTGGCCATCACGATCAAAAGGGTGCCCGGTGGTTATGCTTCTAATCTGCTTTTGGATACGATTAAAGTCGGCGATACATTGGAAGTAATGGAGCCGATGGGCGCATTTTTTCCCAAACAAAGTGACGACCAGACTCGGCAGGTTGTGTTTATAGGAGCCGGAAGCGGTGTGACACCATTATTTTCTATACTCAAATCTGTGTTGATGGTCGAGCCGGAAAGTGAAGTTTTCCTGATTTACGGCAGCCGGAATGAGGAAAGCATTATTTTTAAGGACAAGCTCGATGCATTACAGGCCAAATATGGCGAGCGTTTGAAAGTGGTGCATACATTAAGTCAGCCGTCGGAAAGTTGGGAAGGGGAGAAGGGGCGTTTGAATAAAAGTCATTTACTCAAAATCGTTGAAAAGCTGCCTACATTGAATAAGGCCGAAGCCGAATTCTTTCTTTGCGGGCCAGAAGATATGATGGAGGAAGCGCATCGGGCATTGGCGATTTTGGCTGTTCCGGAAAACAAAATCCGGAAAGAAAGCTTCATGACCGCCACGGCTGCACAACCCGGCGAAGTGACTTTGGAAGATGAAGACGATACATTGAAAACGCGCGAAATCACATTATTCTATGAAGGCGCGGAATACAAATTGCCTGTAAAACCGCATGAAACAGTGCTCGAAGCGGCATTGAGTATGGACATTGACCTGCCTTACTCGTGTCAGGCGGGCATGTGCACGGCTTGCTTGGGCAGATGTACTTCCGGAAAAGTGCATTTGGACGAAGAGGATGCACTTTCAGAGGCAGAATTGAATGAAGGATTTATTCTCACTTGCGTAAGTCATCCCATGAGTGATGACGTGATTATTGAAGTAGAGTAAATTTGAAATATTACAAAAAAGCCGGCTACACATTGTTGTAACCGGCTTTTCTGCATTTTGTCTAATTATTTTTCCGCTGGTGCTGCTGGTGCCGCGGGCGGAGCAGGAGCTTTCGGTGCTTTTGCCTTTGCAGGCGCGGGCGGTGGAGGTGGCGCTTGTCCGCTCCGGATAGAAGTGGCCTTTGCGGGTCGAGGAACACGTGCAACCTTTGCTCGCGGGACGGATCTGGCTTCGAAGCGCGCAAGACCAAGTGATTCAACGCCCATTTTCTCACCGATCGATTCCATCTTTTCACGAAGGCCTTCCATTTCTTTTTCAAGATTTCGGATCGGCTCTTCCGCTTTTAATGTTTCTTTTCTCGTAGAAGCGATTTGTGCATTCAGCTCGGAAATAATTTGCTCTTGTGCTTTGATCTGTTGTTCGAAATCAGCCAGTTGCTTTTCCAATTCCTGTTCGTTAATCTTGGCATCATTGGAACGGGATTTTTCCAGAAGCGAGGATCTTTTTTCCATCAGATCTTCGCGCAGCTCCATAGCGCCTTCTTTTTTCCAATCGAGCTTCTCCATATTCCTTTCCACACGCTCCACCTCGAACCGGTATTTTTCCATTTCGAGATTAAGCTCCTCAATACGCTGATTATATGGCTCCATTTCTGCCTGCAATGCTTGCAGCTTGCGATGGATCTCGTTCATCTTTTTCTGCGTCGAGTCGTTCATAAAGGGAACGTCTGCCATACCGGCGAAGTCAATTTCAGGGATTTCAAACTCGGGAATTTCAATTGAAGGGATGTCAAAATCTGGGATGCTTATTTCCGCAACATCATCTACGTGAATGTCAATCGGTTCGTTAGCAGCAATTTGGTAAACATTACCCTCCTTAACTTTATAAGTGTGTTGCTTGTGCTTTTTGGTGACCGGTTTTGTGATCTTTTTTGCCACTTTTTGCTTGTCACTTTTTTGGGCGACAGCATAAACGGAAACACCAATGGCCAAACTTAATGCAAAAAATATGATGGGGAAATTACCAAGTGTCGCAGGCTTCGGGCTTATGCCCATAACGCGCTGAATCCGTTGTAGAAGCAATGGTTTTTTAGAAGCAAAGGCCATCGCAAAACCAGGCGTGTGCTGCCATTCGGCCACTTTTACCAATGCGTGCGCTAGTGACATTTTGTCCCCGCAAACGCTCAGTGCAATGTCGTCACAGCAATGTTCACGTTCCGCCCGGATCCGGTCCGATAGCCACCATATGGCAGGATGGAAAAAGAAAACAACTTCCACAAAAGATTGCAGCATGTTGATCAAATAATCATTGCGACGGATATGCGCCAGTTCGTGTGCCAAAATCGCCTCCACTTGCGAAGTCGAAAACCCGGAAAGCAAACCGATCGGAATCAACACGACCGGGCTAAGGGCTCCAATGACCATAGGCGTTACAATTTTGGCGGACTCCCGGAATTCAACCGATTGCGTAATGTTCATTTTAGCAATCATCACGCCAAATCGGGCACGCCATTCTTTATCCATGACAATGTTGGCTTTTGTGCGCAATCTTTCCGTAAAGATCCATCCGCCTGCAAAACGCAAGAGCAGAAAAGCAGCGCCAATAAGCCAGCATACAACCAGTTCGTTTAAATGGGCCGATAGCCAAATCTGAATCTTAAACGAAAGTGGAAGTTGTGTATCCATCGCACGGTTCATTGTGGAACTGGCCAAATGGATCATTTCATTGGATTTAGCGCCTAGGCCTGCGTCGACTATTGCCGCTGACGTTCCTTTAAAATAATAATAAATGAATGTGAGTCCGGATACGAAAACCTGAGCGGCCAAAAATCCGACGCCAAAAACGTATTTCAGATTGGCAGATTTGCGGCGAAGCAGATAGAAGCCAGCTATGGCGATAACAGCGATTAATGTGCCTTGCCAGAGGGAATGAATCAAAGTCCATCCAAAGGAAGTGACGGCTTGGTCAGAAAGAAGGTTTTGGATTATTTTCATGGCTAACGATTGTTTTCAAGATTGTTTAATAACGCACGTATTTCATCTAGTTCTTCTTTGGAGGTGGAATGGTTTCCCAGTGCTTGCATAACCATCTGTGCGGCTGAGCCCTGAAATGCAGTTTCCACCAATTTGCCCAGCAAGTTTTGCTGTGTCTCCTCTTTCCCCAGCAACGCAACATAAATGTGCGAGCGACCCTGTTCGGTGCGATACAAAAGTCCTTTGTCATGCATGATCTGCATAAGCTTTAATGTAGTTGTGTAACCCACATCTTTGGTCACAGACAAGGCATCATGAACTGCACGCACGGTGCTGGGGCCTGCTTGCCAGAGGTAATTTAAAATTTTTAGTTCGGAATCGGTTGGCTTGATGTACATGACAGAAATGTTATACGATAATCTTCGTATCAAATGTCTACGAAAAAAATCGTACATGCAAGCCCTAGCTACGATTTTTTTCGTAGTTAATTGTTAAAATAAGTTAAAGAGTTGATTGGTAACGAGATAAAGCAAGAAAATCCAGCTGAGCGTAGCTGGATTTTCTTTAAGGGGTAAAACCCTAAATCCCTAAAGGGACTTGTTTTACTTAAATAACATCTGTAAGCCCCTTCAAGGGGTTGGGGTAAACTGCTAAACGTAAGTGTTTAACATTACTGGCATCACCAGCATTAAGATATCTTCATTCTCCTCCTGGTCCACTGGAATGATCAAACCAGCGCGATTTGGAGCAGATAATTCGAATGTAATTGTCTTGCTGGAAAGGTTACCTAAAACCTCGATGAGGAACTTAGCATTGAAGCCAATTTCCATGTCATCGCCATTATATTCGCACATTAAGCGCTCATTTGCTTCGTTGGAATAATCAAGGTCCTCAGCTGAAATTACGAGGTCGTTCAATGACATTTTCAAGCGAACCTGATGCGTTGTTCTGTTGGAATAGATGGAAATACGTCTTAGCGAACTAAGGATTTCCATCCTGTTGATGGTAAGCGTATTTTGATTGTTCGTTGGAATCGCATTCTCATAATCCGGGAAACGCTCGTCAATCAGGCGGCAGATCATGCGGATATTTCCAAAGCTGAAAAAGGCATTGCTGGAAGTGAATTCAGCTTTAACCGGCAAATCTTCGGATGGCAAGCAAGACTTCAACAAATTCAATGCTTTCCGCTGAATGATCATCGATGTATCTACATCAGATTTGATATCCGTCCGGCGATATCTTACCAGGCGGTGACCGTCCGTTGCCACGAATGTTGCGTTTTCTGTCCCCATTTGAACGAAAACCCCGGTCATAGCAGGCCGAAGATCGTCTGTGCTGGTGGCGAACAATGTATTCGCTATGGCCGCACCTAATGCAGACGAAGAAAAGTCAACGGATTGGCCGCGATTAACAGCCGGTGTCTTAGGGAAATCGATTGGATTTTCGCCTGAGAGCTTGTAGCGACCATTGTCAGAGATGATCTCTGTTCCGAATGTTTCACTATTCACTTGCAATGTGATCGGCTGCTCAGGCAATCCGCGAAGCGTATCCAGCAACAATTTAGCAGGGATCGCAATGGCTCCTTTTTCAGAAGATTCAACCTCGATTTCAGTGATCATCACCGTTTGCAGGTCAGAAGCCGTCACGGTTAATGTATTGCCTTCCAGCGATAAAAGGAAGTTCTCAAGAATAGGCACAATTGGGTTCGTTGAAACGACACCGTTTATAGCAGATAGCTGTTTGAGTAGAACTGATGACGAAACGACAAACTTCATAATTCGTGACGTAAGTGTTTAGATGATAAATTTATAGAAAGACAGGTTTGAAAAAATCTGTCTTGTAGTGAACAAAAGTATAAAAAATTACCGATGAAGCAGCCCTTATCAGGTGAATTTTCGCACACGAAGATAGTAGCGCAACGCTCCAAAAATCCCGATTAGCGCAATAGGCAAGAGTAAATTGAGTGCCTGCCAGAATTTCTTATTTTCCTGGATCTGGATTTTGTCCAATGCCCGAATGTCGATCTGTTTGTTGCGTGCTTTGATCAATCCGTTTGCGTCCGTCATGTAATCAAGCGCATGCATCACGAAGTCCTTGTTTCCGAATGTTTGTTTCGTCACGCGGTCGTAACCGAGCGGAAGCGGAGCATTCCTTTTATAATCATAATCATTTACAATCAAATCACCGTCTGAGCAAATGATCACTTTCGCCGGATTTCCCTTTGATTTAAATTTTGCAGCGCGTGGGTCGCCGGGTAAAATTCTGTTGGCAAACAGAGATGTGAATGACCCTTCCAAAAGGACACCCGCCAGTTTTGTCCCATTATTATAAGTCGCCGGATCCGGATCCTTACGCGCTTCGTTGTAACCTACCAATGCGGGTGCATTTACGACCTGCGTGTAGCCGGAAGTCATTAGTAATGGTGTTTTATTGATTTCAGGAACGCCGCCAACCGTGTCAATCGAGCTCAAAAATCTTGTATAAACTGCATTGAGGTTCCTCGTGATCGTATGTGTGCCAAAGTTATTCAGCAAGGGGAAAAAACGCCAGGGCATAGGCCTGATCTCCGGCTTGTCGCCCATATTGCCGACATTCAGCAGAATTTCGGCACAATTTAAGTCTTTCACAAGGTTTGTATTCACACGAGCGCCCCATTTAAAGAACAGGTCATTCAGATTCAAATCCTGTGGCTGCGCATAATTCCCATCCAGACTAACGCTGTCGACACGCGCCCCATCAACAAAGAAAAGCGCTTTCCCGCCTCCCATAATGTATTGGTCAAGCTTAAATTTTTCATCATCCGAAAATGCGCTGTCGGGTTTCAGCACAAGTAATGCATCGAGTCCCTCATAGGATTCGGGATTGTTCATGTCCAGAAACACATCGTAGCTCTGCTGAATGGTCGCTATCAGGTCGCTCAATCGGGCAGGGGAGATTTTGGTATGACTTACCACCAGCCCGACTTTTTTATGTTCCTGGCTGCCTAAAAGCCGGATAGCGGATGCAATTTCAAATTCTACACCCTCATAGGACTGGTTAAGCTGTTCTTCCGGGGAGCTGGATCTGTTTCCTTTCAGGAGCTGCACCGGGACAGACATCGTATCCGCCTGAACGATTACTCCCGGAAAAATGATCTTTTCCGTTCGTTTGCCATCTTCGTTTGCAAAGACATTGGTTGGGGTTAAACCCCGGTCTACAAGATTCAAATATTGCTTTTGCCTTTGCTCTTCACTGGATGCCTCGGATGGATCCGAATAATTGATGATCAGATGGCCGTTTGCGTAGGTTTTAAATTCCTCCAATGTTTCACGCGTCGCACTTTCCAGCCTTTCAAAACCGGCGGGCAGATCGCCATTTAGGTAAACATTAACAATAATATCTTTGTCCAGATCACTTAAAAGCTGTTTTGTAGCCTCCGAAATGCTATAACGCTTATCCTCCGTAAGATCCCATCGAAAGAAGAATTGTGAAGCCAACCAGTTTACCCCGGCGAGCAAACCTATAATCAAGACTAACCGGAGTGTTGTGTTTTTCATTCAGGGAGATTGGCAAATGATATAAAACAAAAAATGGACGATGCTGTGTCCAGTATAAACGTCCATTTTTTGCAAAAATATAAAAAACCAAAAATGAATTGGTTATTAATTATTTCAATACATCCTCGGATTGGGGGAAAACAGGGTTGTTATAGATGTAAACGCCATTGAACTCCTGCTTAACAGGCTCCTGGGTTACAAAATTTCTGTGGTAAGGCAATGCCTGTTCGGTTGAATAATGGCAAACGAACGATTTTCTGGTTTGTTCCGGATTGGTGATCATTGAACCTCCGTGCGCGAGCGCTGCGTGCCAGATCAGCACATCACCTTTCTTAATGAGCAATGTTTCCTTCGGATACTGATGCTCTGCACAGGTTTTGTCGAGATACTGAGCAAATTCGAGCGGTGATTTGGTTGAATCTTTTTTGAACAAAATACCGCTTCCGAAGTCAAATTTTGGCATTTTATGTGAGCCAATGTAGTAATAAAGCGGGCCTGAATCGATTTTAATGTCTTCCAAAGCGATCCACGCGGCTGCCAGGTGGCTTGGAATTTTGGCCGTTACCCAGGGAAAATCCTGATGCGTGGGCTGCTGGCTTCCATACATAAAGACGAGGCTCTGCATGACCACCACTTTTTGATTAAAAATTGCTTCCAGGAATGAAACAATGGCAGGATGCGTCATCAGTTTTTTTCCCGCCACCGAAGAGTTGTGAAAATCATTGATCTTCACATATTTACCCAGCAATGCTTCTTTTGGGAATTCCTTTATGTTCCGTTCCTGATTTGGTTTAAACTCATCCAGATCTATGCGGACAGAGAGGTCATATTTGTCAGGATTCTGTACCAGCTCCTGGAAATCGCCCCAGAATTTATCGATCATTTCTTCCGAGATAACATTCTCGAGAACGGCGTAACCTTTTTGTTCCCAGTTTTCGAGCTTTTCTGCCATGTTATAAGGCACTTTGTAACGAGGTGGATGTTTTGCCAGGAAGTCGGCAATGTTGGCACCAGGCTTGTCAATCCAGGGGAGCGTAGAAGAGTCAAATTCTTTTAAAGGGAAATAATGGTCTTTAAGAGATTCGGCCTTGCGAATGACGCGCTGAACAATGCTCATGTTGTAATGGGTTAAAGAAAATGATGTTACCAAATATAATCAAAACTACTTGGCGTGACGGAGCAAATGCGTCACCGCTGGCTGCTACTTATTAAACGTGCAACTTCTGTTGTCCGCGTACTGATAATAAGACTTATAATTAGACGCTTTCGGATCCATACAACCCTTTAAATTGAGCAATTGAATGTTCCTGAAATCAATGGGATGGCTTTCGGCCTGAAGTGCGATGTAACCGCTTCCAAGCGGCGTATTGTCTTTGCGCACCCATTCCGCTTCGCTGCCTACTTTCCCATCTTTAAATGTATGATTTTTACCAACATAACCACCACCAATTTTTGGATTTGTAAAGACCAGGACAGTGTCGCCTTCGATCATATGGTAAACGATCGAGTCGCCCAATACAATCGCCTCGGCAGTTACCCACTGGTCTCCATTGTAAGTTTTTGAGCTGGAATTGATGCAATGCGCCTCATCCACTTTGCCATTGATCTCCACAATGGTCCCGGGTGTACAAAGGTTGCCCGTTGTGCGTTCACCTGCATTTAACCCACCCAAATATTGCATTTCCAGAGAAATAGGGAAGTCCTGATCGAGACCTAAGCTCGCAGCAGACTGCGAATGAAGCATTATACCGCTGTTTCTCACATTCCAGGAAGCCCCGCCGGGCACCTGATTGCCGGTAAAGCGATATTGGAGCCGGATCTTATAATGAGAAAAGGGCTTGTTGTAATACATATGCCCGTATTCGGTCGTAAACTTTTCGTATTCCTTATAGTTCACCCGGATCATGTTGTCCTCAACAATGAAGGTGTTTTTGTAATTATCATTCACCTTATGCCCCGCAATCTTAATGTCCCAGCCCGTCAGGTCTTTGCCATTGAACAATGATTGCCATTCTTCCTTGTCAGCGGCTTTTTGGGCTTTTAAGCTGATAGATAGGAATAGAAAAGATAGGAGTGCTAGGTTTTTGAGCATTGGATTTTTGATTTTTTTGTTGCCACGGATGCACGAATGTTCACGAATAACGATTAGTGAAAATTCGTGTATCCGTGGCAAAACATCAAAGCACCAATCGCTTATATTCTAACTTACCTCTGGCGAAATTAACCAATGGCAAGCTTACCCGCCTAACTATCGCCGCTTGCGGCGCTCTTTCGGCTTCGGTGCGGAAGAGGAGCGGGAAGATGAAGTTGATGAACGTCCGCTTTTTCCGGAAGAACGCGACTCGCGCGACTCCCTGGGCCGCCTGTCCCGATCACCCGAGCCATTGTTATTTCTAGCTGGCGATGGGATCGTTCCAGCCAGATACAGATCCATGCTTCTCCTGGCAAGGTTTGTATCTTTGACTTTCACCTTCACCTTGTCGCCAAACGTATAGATCTTCTTGGTCCGCTGACCCAGAAGCCGGTAATTTTCCTTATCCAACTCGTAGTAGTCATCTCCAAGGTCTGTCATACGGATCAGGCCTTCGGAAGCGGTCTCCGTTATTTCGACGAAAATCCCGAATTCAGTTACGCCGGTAATGATCCCGTCAAACTCGCGGTCTTTGTCCATCATACTCATGTACTCAACCTGCTTGTATTTGATCGAAGCCCTTTCGGCCTCCGCAGCGAGCCTTTCTCTTTCAGACGAATGCTTGGACGCCTCTTCATAGCTTTCACTAGGCACAGAATTGCCACCATCCAGATAATGTTGCAACAGCCTGTGCGCCATCACGTCCGGGTAACGACGAATGGGCGACGTAAAATGGGAATAGCGTTGGAAAGCCAGTCCGAAATGGCCCAGATCATCAATACTATACCTTGCCTTTGCCATGGTTCGCACCGCCAGGGATTCGATCAGGTTTTGCTCCGGTTTGCCTTCTACTTTCGAAAGCATGCTGTTCATGGATTTGGCGATTTTATTTTCCTCCTCCACTTCGAGTTTATAGCCCAGTTTACCAACGAAATTGGCGAAAGTCTGCAAACGGTCGGTGTCCGGTGCTTCATGGACCCGGTACACCATTGTATTTTTATTCTCGCCTTTTGAAAGTGAAAACACATATTCCGCCACCCTTTTGTTGGCAAGAAGCATGAATTCTTCAATCAGCTTGTTGGAATCGTGGCGTTCTTTGGTATAAATGCCCAGGGGTTTTCCTTGCTCGTCCAGCTTGAACCGAACTTCCGTTGTCTCGAAATTAATGGCGCCGATTTTGAACCGCTCTTTTCTCAGAATTTTGGCCAGCGTATTCAATGTGTTCAGCTCGCGCGGATAATCTCCCTCTCCCGAATCCAAAACGGCTTGCGCTTCTTCATAGGAAAATCGCCTGTCCGAATGTATGACTGTCCTGCCAAACCATTCTTTGAGCACTTTTCCTTTCGGACTTATTTCAAAAATCGCTGAGAACGATAACTTATCCTCGTTAGGGCGAAGTGAGCAAAGATTATTGGACAGTTTTTCAGGAAGCATCGGAACAGTCCGGTCCACCAGATAAACCGATGTAGCACGGCGGTAAGCTTCTTTTTCCAACTCGGTTCCAGGCAGTACATAATGCGAAACGTCCGCAATGTGCACGCCGACTTCAACATTACCTTCATCCAGATAACGCACAGAAAGTGCATCGTCAAAATCTTTCGCATCAACCGGGTCGATTGTAAACGTCAGCACGTCACGGATATCTTTCCGTTTTGCAATGTCCTTTTTTGAAATCTTATCCGGAATTCGCTGGGCTTCCGCTTCAACTGTTTCCGGAAAATGATAGGGAAGTCCGAACTCAGCAAGAATGGCATGCATTTCGACATCATTATTACCGGCTTTTCCAAGAACTTCAACGATCTCGCCCTCCGCCTGGCTTCTGCGCGTAGGCCATTGGGTAACTTTTACAATCACCTTATCACCATTCTCCGCGTCCTTAACCTCTTCCGGTTCAATGTAAATAGGGTCAAAAAGCTTTTTGTTATCCGGTTGGACGACAGCATAGCGGGACGTAATTTCTATCACCCCGACAATATCGGTGCCCGATCGTTCCACAATCTCCGCAACGCGACCTTCCACACGGGTTTTGCCCGAATCATTGCGGCCGGATCTTGAATTCCGACTGTTTTTTGTCAGTGGCTGAACCGTCACAATGTCGCCATCCCAGGCGCCGTTCAGCATTTCGGATTCAATGTAAATGTCGTCTTCACGGCCCTCAATGATCACAAACGCAAACGACTTGTTAACACGGTCTACGCGGCCGGTCAGCCCTTTTTTAACTTCTTTATTCGGCCCGGCTGTGTAACCGCCGTTTTGGTGCACAAGCCTTCCGGACTCTTCCAGCTCATGTATGATTTCATTAATAAGCGCTCTGATCTTCTTATCCTGAACGCCAAAATGGTCGTGGATATCAAACGGCCGGAACGTCTGGTCACTGTTCAGATCGAAGAAAGCCGCAATATCAGCCTTCAAATTATCGATGTAGGAAACGATATGATGAGGCGCTTTGGCCTCTTTCTTATCATTGCCTTGTTTATCTTTTATCTTTTTATCTCTCATTTATTCTTAATGTAATGCCTTCACATATGTAAAAGCGGATTGCTGGCTCCGTCCACTCATTCTATCCGGATAATATTCTCGGGCGGGACGGCTTTGAAACAGTGTAATCTCAGATAAAGCTGTGCCAGAACGACAACATCTTCCCTGCAATATCGACAAATTTTGGCCAGATCTTTTTCTTCCCAATAAACCCGCGTTACCTGGTCGCCGCTCATTTCATTTTTACTGCCGGGAATATCGAAAACGGCTGCAAGCAAGTCCAGGGAAGTGTAACTTTTATAATCACCAAATTTCCAAAGGTCCATCGTGTCCTGATGCAGGATTTCCCATGGTTTTTTACCTGAAATCTGTAAAGCTTTTGGAATTTCAATGCAATGGATCAGCATTCGGCGGCACAGGAAGGGGAAGTCGAATTCCTTACCGTTATGTGCGCACAAAATGAGTTGTTCGGGTGGATATTTCTCTATTAACGCTTTAAACTGCAAAAGAACATCTACCTCATTATCTCCGGAAAAGCTGCTGACTTTAAACGAAATTTCATCGTGATCATTCCAGTAAAATGCACCGAATGCAATGCATACAATTTTTCCGAATTCCGAGTAAATCGCGCCGCGATCATAGAAATATTCCGCATTGGAGAGCGTTTCGTCGCCTTTCCTGAAACTCAGGGTTTTTTTGTCCCAAAGCTTCTGCATCCGTTCGGGGAGCTGGTCATAGGATGCGAAGGCAGAGACCGTTTCAATGTCAAGTAACAAGAAGTTCTTGGCACGCTTTCTAAATTCATCAGTCATAATGTGTGTTTGGTATAAAATCCCCGCTACTCGTGCACTACTCCCTCCAGACCAAGCGGGCTGATCTGGATCAGGTTATCTTCAATAATGCTGTCGGGCACGAAGATAAACTTTTTATCGTATATCTGATTTCCAATGAAATAGCTCACCCAAAATTCGTTGTTAAGATGAAAAACATCGGGCATAATAGGCTCAACAACAGCATGTTCGCCTGCATTTATCAAGGGAAAGAAATGCCTGAGTGTGGAAGTGCGCTGGTCCGCATTTGTACCTGATTCACCGCTGCCGTAACCTTTTGACGTAACAAAAACGTTTGTGATCGGCTGCGCATTCCGGTTGATCACGATCACGTTCCATTCTTCTGCCTGCGCTTCATTGATACTCCTTACAATTGCAACCTGTATGCCCTGAACGGGGTGAAATATGATGTCTTTTTTCATTAATTCTCTACTTACAGCTCCATTTGGAACAGTCCTGCTAAATGATTTTTTAATTTATCTGAAACTTCCTGCATATCCAAGTCCCTGCCCAATTCCGCTGCCATGGAAGTAACTGCCTTATCCTGAATGCCGCACGGCACAATGTTGCCAAAATAAGAAAGATCCGTATTCACATTCAAAGCAAAACCATGCATCGTAACCCACCGGCTAGATTTCACCCCTAATGCACAGATTTTTCTAGGATTTTTCTGTTCTTCAAAATCAAACCAAACGCCCGTCAAACCATTAATCCTACCGGCGATTAGCCCATAATCAGCCAATGTGAGGATAATAGCCTCTTCCAGGGTCCTCATATAGAGGTGGATGTCTGTAAAAAAGTTATCCAGATCAAAAATCGGGTAACCAACGATCTGGCCGGGACCATGATAAGTAATGTCGCCGCCGCGGTTAATTTTGTAATATTTTGCCTGTTTTTCCAAAAGATCATTCTCACCAAGAAGCAAATGATCCGCTTTTCCACTTTTCCCAAGCGTATAAACGTGCGGATGCTGGCAAAAAAGCAAATAGTTGGGAGTTAAAAGCTGCTCGTCCGTACCGAGATTCCGGTTCGCCGTCTTCACAGAGATCGTCTCCGCAAAGATTTTCTCCTGATAATCCCAAGCCTCCTGATAATCAATCAGTCCCAGATCCTGGAAATGAACATGTTTGTTGATGAGGGTATTCATTTAAAAAATTTTCAAAAAAAATTCAGAAGATTTCGTGACTTCGGAAACCCTTCCACGTCTAAATGAAGAAAGGCGGTTAAAGCGCACGTTTTCTTCTTTATTATAATAACACTAATTTGCATTAGAAATGTTCGAAACAAATCCATTACGGCTCAAATTCAGCAATATGAAAGTCCTGCTTGACATTAAGGATGAGAAAGCCACCTTTGTAATGAGTTTATTGCAAAGACTTCCGTTTGTTAAAACCAAGCCGTTGTCTCCTTTTCAAAGTAATGTGATAGAAGACATGAAGGAAGCTGTGGAGCAACTGAATCTGGTAAAAGCCGGCAAGCTGCCTGCCAGGGATGCAGAAGACCTTTTTAATGAGCTTTAAGGTAAAGACCATTCCCAAATTCGAATCGGAACTTAAAAGGCTTGCAAAGAAATATCCATCGTTAAAATCAGAGTTTTTCGAACTCATCCAATCGCTCAAACTCAACCCTACTCAAGGAACCTCACTAGGCCGAAGCTGCTTTAAGATCCGATTATCCATTGCGTCCAAAGGAAAGGGAAAATCCGGTGGCGGCAGGGTTATTACTTATTATCAGGTTTCTGAAACCACGGTGTTTCTCATCGCTATTTTTGATAAAAGCGACCGTGAAAGTATGCCCGACAAGGAGTTGAAAGAATTGTTGAAAGAAACCCTTTAAACCACACATTATAAATATGGCAGCACATAATGACCTCGGAAACTGGGGTGAAGATCAGGCAGCGGCGTTTTTGGCGCAGAAGGGGTTTGAGATTGTTGAGAAAAACCATCGCAACCGATATTCCGAAATCGACCTCATTGTTACAAAAGACAAGATGCTAATCTTCGTCGAAGTCAAAACGCGCAGCAACACAGGTTTCGGCTTGCCCGAAGAATTTGTAAACGTGACCAAAGCCCGCCTGATCATGCGTGCAGCCGAACATTACATTTTCGAAAAAGACTGGATGTTCGACATCCGCTTCGACATTGTTTCCATCCTCATCCAACCAGACGGGAAGTCTGACATTTATCACATTGAGGATGCTTTTTGCAAATGAGCTCGTGTAAATAACCAGCTTAAAGCCCCTTCTGAAAACTTTTTCTATAATTAAGCGGGCTCATTTTCATGCGCCTTTTGAAGAGTTTATAAAAATGGGAGACGTCGCCGAAACCGCTGTCAAACGAGATTTCCGAAACCGGCCGGTCTGTTGACAGCAACTGTTGCACGGCGAAATTAATGCGGTAATCAATCACTGTATCCAGAAAAGTTTTGTTGGTAACCCTTTTGAAATATTTACAAAAAGCATTGGGCGACATATTAACAACTGCTGACACCTCATTCAGCACAATATCATTCCGGAAATTATCGATAATGTAGCCCAGCGCCGCATTAATGCGATCCTTATTACTATTGATCTGAGTGGCGACAACACCGTCCTGGTCCAGCAGGACAAATTCTTTGGAATCGGCCAGATCTTCTAGAATGTCCAGTAACAGCAGCATTTTTTTCAAAGCATTTTCTTCCTGCGCCAAAACGCTCATTCTGGCGCCTATTTCCTTGGCAGTTTGTCCCGTGAAATGAATGCCGTGTGCGCTGATTTTTAGCAGGTTGCGAATATTAGACAGTTCCGGTCTGTCAAAGAAGTCGGTCCCCAGGAAACTTTTGTCAAACTGCGCTACGATAGACTTGGCGTGAAAGCCAGGCGTTGAAATGCTTTCCGATTTCCAGGAATGCGGCAGATCCGAGCCCAATAATACAAGATCTCCGGCGTCAAAATCGGCCATTTGCTTGCCTACATAGCGCTTCCCTTTCCCTTTCAGGATCAATGTAAGTTCAAATTCGGGATGAAAATGATAGGGGACGTTAAACTTTTCGAGATTGAATGAGTTAACCAGAAACGACGCATCCGATCCGGAATTAATCGTCTCAAATAGGGCCTTTATCATTGACTATCTTAATCGTAGTAGATTTGTTGAGGTAAAACTAGATAATATTAGCCACAAAATATCCATTATTAGCCTAGCCACCAACAACAAAAGAAGCGAAATTTGAAATTGATTATTCCTAAACTCTTAAAAATTTATGACGACCAGAACTGCTCCCGATCTGGCTGATTTTAAGGCAATCTCTGAAACTGAAATCAATGCATTCAGAGAAAATGGTCATGTGCTCATCCCTGGCGTGCTGAATGAAGTGGAAGTGTCTCGTTACAGGGACGTTATAAACGATGCTGCCACAAAGTTCAACACCGAAAAGCGAAAGCTGGAAGACAGGGACACGTATGGAAAAGCTTTTTTACAGATTACAAATTTGTGGGAAGTAGACGAAAACGTGAAGAATTATGCATTGGCCAAACGCTTTGGAAAAATTGCCGCGGACCTTTTGGGAGTAGAGAACGTCAGAATTTACCACGACCAGGCTCTTTATAAGGAGCCTGGCGGTGGCTTCACCCCCTGGCACCAGGACCAATATTACTGGCCTGTCGATACCAAGAACACCATTACCATGTGGATGCCGCTGATTGATATAGACGTCGATATGGGCATGCTTACATTTGCTTCGGGGTCGCACCGGGCCGGTTTTGTTGAGAATGTGCCCATTTCCGATGAATCGGAGGCTATGCTTGAAAAATTTATTCAGGATAAGGGTTTCAAAATTGCGCGTGCACAAACCATGAAAGCGGGCGATGCGACCTGGCATTACGGCTGGACATTGCATTCCGCTCCGGGAAACAAATCGGCTGATACGATGCGTGAAGTAATGACCATTATTTTCATAGCCGACGGTGCAAAAGTGACGGAACCTAAAAATAAACACCAGGAAGCCGACCGGCAGCGCTGGATGTGCGGCCAGTCTGCTGGCGAAGCCCTTAATTCTCCACTGAATCCATTGATCCTTTAAAAAAATCCGTCAGCACGGCATTAGAAAGGTGTTGGCACCTGGCTTAAACAGATTTAGGGTTTAACCAAAATCGCCTTAATGGAGCAGGACAAAATTTCAGCATTCCGCATGCAATTGAAGCCGGGTAATGAGGTAGAATATAAAAAACGCCACGATGAGATCTGGCCTGAGCTGGTGCAACTGCTTAAAGACGCGGGCATTAAGGAATATTACATCTTTCTGGACGAGGTTACATTAGCCCTTTTTGCATTCCAAAAATTGGGAAGCAATGATCAGACCGCAGGTTTGGCATCATTGCCGATCATGAAAAAGTGGTGGGATTACATGGCAGATTTAATGGAGGTTAATGCAGACAATTCGCCGCAAACAGTTTCCTGCCCGGAGGTTTTCCGACTTTGACAGCTGATTTACGGTGTTGCAATTTTATTTTTTCTAACTTGCAGCTCTGTAATCCGCCGAAAATATGAAGAACACACACTTCCTGATCACCAGGGAGCAATCGGATGTCCGGACCTTGTTTCTGGGCGCATTCATCGCGCAAGTCGATGGCAGCAAAGCCACTTCATTCAAAGATTTTTACCAGGAAATTTCAACAGCCATGCATTTCCCCGAATATGACGGGAAAAATCTGGATGCGCTGGACGAAATGCTGAATGATCTGGAATGGATCAAGGAGCAAAAAGTCATCATATACATTGAAAATTCGGCAGACTGGCTCGCAAAAGAGAAATCAGAAGAGAAATTGCTGTCCGTAATCGACATTCTTGACGCGACTGCGGAGGATTGGAAATGGATGGATGAGGAAGAAGAAGGGACGCCCAAAAAGGAACTACAAATCATTTTTCACGATTCAGAACGCATCCGGACACTGCTCGAAGAACAGGAAATTCCTTATTGGGTTTTAAGCTGACCGGGATTTTTTAGTTGATTGCAGGAATTTTAGTAATGTCCTTTCTCCACTGTACATAACCGCCAACCGCGAGCGCAAGAAAAACGGCATATAATATGGCTGTCAGATACAGGTCTTTGTAAAAGTACATGGCCACGTAGCAAGCGTCTGCAATGATCCATAAGATCCAGTTTTCCAGATATTTACGCGCCATCATCCACTGCCCGATCAGGCTAGCGACGGTTAATGCGGAGTCAGCGTAAGTCAGGCTGGCATTTGTGAATTTGCCTAGTAAAAATCCCCACAAGGCTGTTACTGCAATGAAAATCAATCCGAAAATGGGATACATCCGGGCTGGCGTTCGCGATACACTGATCCCGTCGTGATTTTTTCCGCCAAATTTCCACATCCACCAGCCGTAAATGCTCGTTACGAAAAAGTAACCTTGTAAGCCCATATCCGCATAAAGCCGGACCTGCCAGAAAACAATGGCGTACAGCACCGCATTGACAATCCCGAAAAACCACCCCCAGACATTCTGTTGTGTATTTAAATAAACACAGATTGCGCCGGTAATAAAGCCCAGTATTTCAAGCCAGGTGGTGGCAATGCCCGCCAGAGAAATGGTTTGATTGAGCCAATCGGTCATATTTTCAGTGCTTTCAATGATTATTCGGCTAAATATATCAGCTCCGGGGCGATTAACAATTTTGTAATTTGCCGTGTTCTGTGTTTCCAGCTATTTTTGTGATAAAGATAGCGCGACAGGCAAAGTGGCAGACATTTGAGATATGCTGTTTGTGGCAAACATTTTGTGGCAAACATTTTGTATAAAACCGTTGTTATTTAAAATGCCGGTCAGGGAAAATCCTGAAACGGCTTTTTGCATTTACATTCACTTAGCGAACACCGCTTTATTTACGATACATAATTGGAAGTTAAAGACTTACTAACACTCTACAAAGGAGACAGTTATCTCGATATCCTGAGTACGCAAATTGCCTCAAAAGATCCCGAAGCGGCACATGTACAGATCAAAGGATTGGTTGGGAGCCTGGATGCGGTTGTGGCCGCGTCTATCCAGGAAAAAAAGAAGAGCCCGGCCGTTTACATTTTGAGCGACAGGGAAGAGGCTGCTTATTTTCAGAATGACTTGCAGAATCTGATCGGCAAAACGGAAGTTTTGTTCTACCCGACCTCCTATAAACGCCCTTATCATTACGAGGAAGTGGATAATGCCAATGTTCTCATGCGAGGCGAAATCCTGAACAAGCTGAGCGGCAGCAAATCATTGCCCACCCAAATCGTCACTTATCCGGAAGCATTGTTTGAAAAAGTGATCAATAAGCGGTCGCTGAAAGCCAACACATTTTCGGTGAAAGTGGGCGAGAAGCTTGATCCGTCATTTTTGACAGAGTTTCTGACCAGTTATGGCTTCGAGATTACGGATTTTGTGTTTGAAGCAGGTCAGTTTTCTGTGCGTGGAGGGATTTTGGACGTGTTTTCATTTGCTAATGAGCATCCGTTCCGTATCGAATTGTTTGGCGATGAGGTGGAAAGCATCCGTTCTTTTGACCCGGATACACAGCTTTCGATCGAGAGTGCGAAGCAGATCAACATTGTTCCGGACATTCAGCAGAAATTGTCACAGGAAACGCGGGAATCGTTCCTAAATTTCTTTGCGCCGGAGACGGTTCTCTGGTTTAAGGATGCCGAGCTGACATTGGAAATCATTGAAAGTTGTTTTGAGAAAGCGGAAAACGCCTTGCAGGAAGTGACCGGAGGGGGCATTCAGATCGTTTCCAATCCGCAGGACCTTTTCGAAACGCGCAGGGGATTTCTGAACCAGGTTAAGAAGTTCAAAACCGTTGAATTTGGTAAAAAAGGTTATTTCAAAACGGAAAACAAGCTTCCGTATTCTTCCAAACCGCAGCCTTCATTTAATAAGGATTTCAAAAGACTGCTCGACGATCTTTCGGAAAACCAATCGAAAGGTTATGTCAACATTATCGTTGCCGAGCAACCCAAGCAGCTCGACCGGCTTGAGAGGATTTTTGAAGACCTGGATCCATTTGTAAAATTCCGACCAATGCACATTTCTCTGCGGGAAGGATTTGTGGATGATAACTTAAAGGTGGTTTGCTACACCGATCACCAGATTTTTGCCCGTTTTCATAAGTACAGACTTAAAGAAAAATTCAGCAAATCAAAGGCGATCACGCTCAAAGAGCTTAAATCGCTGCATCCGGGCGACTTTGTAACCCATGTGGATTATGGAATCGGCCGCTTCGCAGGCATGGAGCGGAAGGACGTAAATGGCAAGGAACAGGAGGCGATCCGGCTGATTTACAGAGACAATGATTTGCTTTATGTGAGTGTGCATAACCTGCACAAGATCGCAAAATATACGGGTAAGGAAGGCACACCGCCCGCCATGAGCAAGTTGGGTTCTGGTGAATGGGAAGCCAAAAAATCGAAGGTCAAGAAGCAGCTCAAAGACATTGCGCACGAGCTCATTGCGCTTTATGCCAAGCGGCGCCAGGCACCGGGTTTTCCGTTCTCGCCCGACAATTATATGCAAGCCGAGCTGGAATCGTCCTTTTTATACGAAGATACGCCCGACCAGGCTACGGCGACAGCCAATGTAAAAGAAGATATGGAAAAAGCGCATCCGATGGACCGGCTGGTTTGCGGGGACGTGGGTTTTGGTAAAACCGAAATCGCGATCCGCGCGGCTTTTAAGGCCGTTTGCGACAGTAAGCAGGTTGCTGTGCTGGTGCCGACGACCATTTTGGCGATGCAGCATTTCAAGACATTCAGTGAGCGATTAGGCGATTTTCCTGCAAAAGTAGGTTATATCAACCGTTTCAAATCTCCCAAAGAGATCAAGGAAACGCTGAAACAAGCCGAAGAAGGCAAGATTGACATATTAATAGGCACGCACCGCATTCTGAATAAGGATGTGAAATTCAAGGATTTGGGGCTCTTAATTGTCGATGAGGAGCAAAAATTTGGGGTTAAGGCCAAAGACAGATTAAAGGAAATGCGGGTGAATGTGGACGTGCTGACACTAACGGCGACGCCGATCCCGAGAACATTGCATTTCTCGCTTATGGGCGCACGCGACCTTTCTGTTATCGCTACGCCACCACCTAACCGTCAGCCGGTTACGACGGAAGTGCATACATTCAGTGAAGAATTTATCCGCGATGCCATCAGCTTTGAAGTGCAGCGTGGCGGACAGGTTTTCTTCGTCCATAACCGTGTGAATGACATTGAATCCATTGCTAACATTGTTTTGCGCCTCGTTCCCGATGTGCGCATAGGCATCGCACACGGGCAAATGGACGGTGATAAGCTGGAAAAAGTAATGGTCAATTTCATTGAAGGTGAATATGACGTGCTTGTTTCGACCAACATTATCGAGTCTGGAATTGACATTGCGAATGCCAACACGATCATTATCAATTCGGCGCATATGTTCGGTTTATCGGATCTGCACCAGATGCGCGGGCGTGTAGGACGTTCCAATAGAAAAGCTTTCTGTTATTTGCTAACCCCTTCTGTTTCCACATTAGCGAGCGATTCGCGGAAGCGTTTGCAGACATTAGAAGAGTTTTCTGAACTCGGCGATGGATTTAAAGTGGCTATGCGTGATTTGGACATTCGCGGCGCAGGGAACTTGCTGGGTGCGGAGCAGAGCGGTTTTGTGAATGATCTGGGCTATGAGCTATATCACAAAATGTTGGATGAAGCTGTTTCAGAATTGAAGAATAATGAGTTTAAAGATCTGTTTTCCAATGCCTTAGGCCTGCCATCCAAGTTGGTTCCGGATTGCCAGATCGAAACCGATTTCGCGACACTGATTCCTGATGATTATGTCAAAAATATTTCAGAAAGATTGTCGTTATATACCCGCCTCGACAACATTTCGACGGAAGAGGAGCTTGCCAAATTCGAGAAAGAGATCCTCGACCGGTTTGGCCCGGTTCCTGGCGAAGTGGAAGATCTGTTGAAAACCGTTCGTTTGCGCTGGGAAGCAGAGCTTTTGCATTTTGAAAAATTAACTTTGAAAAGCAATACATTGAAAGGCTACTTCGTTACTTCGCAGAACGACGAATTCTTTCAGTCTCCGAAGTTCGGGCAGGTGATTGATTACATTAAACAACACCCAAGAAAAATTGCTTTAAAAGACCAGAAAGGCAAGTTAATGCTTATTTGTGAAGACATTAAAAGCATTGAGCAAGCCAGAAAGGTTCTGATGGAGATGACCGGGTCACGATGACCAATAATTGATTTTTAAAAATAATTTCTTTTCATTTCTTACATTTGCGATTTCGCATACTATAAAAATACCAAACACTTAAGTCACTTTAAAGCAATGATTTGCATGCATAAGATGGGTATCCGGTCGATCGCGTTGATTCTGATTGTGTTATTAGCGGCTACTGCCTGTAGTAAAAAGAAACGACCAACCAGTCTTAAACCTGGTAAAACGAGCTCTAAAACGGGTTTGGCTTACAATGGCAAAGACGGGTTCGAGGTTAAACAGTACAAAGCATTGCCAGCAGGCCCCGACCTTGTTTATATCGAAGGCGGCCGGTTTACAATGGGTTCTTTGGAAGAGGAAGTGATGGGAAGACGGGACAATCCAAAGCGTACTGTCAGTATCCAATCCTTTTACATGGACCAGACAGAGGTGGCAAATGTCCATTATCTTGAATATCTAAACGCAGTTCAAAGAGATTCATCTGAGGAATTTTACAGTAAAGCATTACCTGATACCAATGTTTGGTACAATGAATTATCATTCAACGATTCATATGTGACCATGTATTTGCGTCACCCAGGCTTCCGCCTGTATCCGGTTGTGGGTGTGTCGTGGGTTCAGGCGAATGATTATTGCGCTTGGAGAACGGCGGCAGTAAGTCAGGCTAACAACACAGCCGGACAAGCAGCAGCGGGTCCTAAGAAGAAAAAAGGCTTCTCTTTTGGCAAGAAGAAAAAAGATGCAGCAGCGGCAGACGCGGCAGTTGCAGCGACGGATGCACCGGCACCACAGCTTAGAATTGAAAGTGGTTACGTAATGCCTCCTTACCGTCTTCCAACAGAAGCAGAATTTGAATATGCTGCAATTGCGATGATTGGAACACAATATTCTGATGAAAATCAATCCAACCAGCGTATTTATCCATGGGACGGTTCCACAATGCGTCAGCCACGCGGCCGTAAGCAGGGAACAATGCTTGCCAACTTCAAACGTGGTCCTGGTGACTACGCGGGTATCGCAGGTAAATCCAATGACGGAGCGATCATTACACAAGAAATTCGCTCGTATCCTGCCAACGACAATGGTCTTTATGACATGGCTGGAAACGTAAGCGAATGGGTTTATGACGTTTATCGTCCGCTTTCAAACAGCGATGTAAATGATTTGAACTCTTTCCGTCGCGATGGATATCAGGATGAGGCTAAAAATTACGATAACAAAAACAGCAACTCCCTGGTTAACGATAATTTGAGAGTTTACAAAGGTGGTTCCTGGTCGGACGTTGCATACTGGTTATCACCAGGAACACGTCGCTACATGGATCAGGATTCAGCGACTGCAATGGTAGGTTTCCGTTGCGCAATGATCGCAACTGGAAGTCGTAAAGAATAGGATTAGATTTAAAAGGATATATGGAAGGCGTTGCTCATCGGGCAACGCCTTTTTTAATGCTCTGCCAATGCAATGGTGAGGATTGTGAATGATTCGCAACCTACGAGTTTCAATGTCTGCACGCATTCTTCAAGCGTCGCGCCCGTAGTGAGCACATCGTCGATAATAATTACGTTTTTGTAATCAATGTGATCTTTCACGGCAAAAACCCCTTTTACATTCTCCCTTCGTTCTGTTTTGCTTTTGCCCGTTTGCGTGGCGGTGTGTTTTGTTCGTTCCAGAATCATTGCTGACCACGGAATGCCGGTTGCGTTAGCAAAACCTTCTGCCAGCAAATCGCTTTGATTATAACCTCTTGATTTCTTTTTGTTAGCATGTAAAGGCACGCTAATGATCATTTCGGCTTCGGAAAGCATTCCTGCTGTCATCATTTCCTGCCCAAACATAAATCCCAGCAGCAACCCCACATCCTGATTTCCTTTGTATTTCAATGCATGCAGCAGGCGTTGCACTTTTCCTTTTTTGGTAAAAAGCAAAAAAGAGTGCGTCAGAGCCACTTCGGGAACATTTACAAACTTGTAACGAATAACATCCTGATGCAGGCCGTGGAGATGAATCCTGGGCAGGGAAATCATGCAGGAAGTGCAGATGGTGGCTTCGTTACCGACGAGCGAGCTGTCGCAGGCTTCACAACATCTTGGGAAAATAAGGTCGGTGAAATCACTTAAAAAATTTTTCAGATTCATTTTTGGTTGTTTTAAATAACTTTGCATCACATCAAAATTCACCCCCGAATGACCACGCTGATCGTAAATGCCCAAGTTGTCAATGAGAATGAGATCCATGAGTTTGACGTAATTATTGAAAATGGTCACATTCAAAGGATCGGAAAAGATTTACAGCACATTGCGGCGGATCGGGTCATTGATGCAAAAGGGCAGTATCTGATGCCGGGAGTAATCGACGACCAAGTGCATTTCCGCGAGCCTGGGCTGACCTACAAAGCAAACATTTACACTGAATCCAGAGCAGCCGTTGCAGGCGGCGTGACATCGTTCATGGAAATGCCGAATACGGTTCCTAACACGCTCACGCAGGCGCTTCTGGCAGATAAATACAAGATCGGCGCGGACACTTCACTGGCCAATTATTCCTTTTTCATGGGCGCTTCCAATGACAATTATGAGGAAGTGATGAAGACAAATCCGGCCGAAGTTTGCGGGATCAAGATTTTTATGGGCTCGTCAACGGGCAATATGCTTGTGGATGCGCCAGAGGTTTTGGAAAAAATATTTGCAAACGCCCCCTGCATCATCGCCACACATTGCGAAGACGAGCCAACCGTGCGGCAGCGAATGGAGCATTTTAAAGAAAAATACGGCGAGAATGTGCCTTACAACATTCACGCATTGATAAGAAACGAGGAAGCGTGCCTGAAATCGTCCACATTCGCGAGCGGACTTGCGCATAAGCACGGCACAAAGCTGCATATCCTGCACATTTCGACGGGTGATGAGGTTGTGCTTTTTGAACCGGGAATCAGGAAAAACGGTCAGATTTTGTTGAGCGACGGAACGCCGAAATTAGTGACTGCCGAAGCTTGCGTCCATCATTTGTGGTTTGATGCCGAAGATTATCATACGCTTGGAAACAAAATTAAATGCAACCCGGCAATCAAAGCGCCGCACCATAAAGAGGCAATTCTGCAAGCCGTGCTGGACAACCGCATCGACGTGATCGCAACGGACCATGCGCCTCACACCATTGAAGAAAAAGCACAAGGTTACTGGCAGGCGCCTTCGGGCTTGCCTTTGGTGCAACACACATTGAATGTAATGTTGGAACTACACAAATCCGGCAAAATATCGATTGAAAGAATTGCTGAGAAAATGAGCCACGCTGTTGCCGACTTATTCCAAATCAGCAAACGCGGTTATATACGTGAAGGTTACTGGGCAGATCTGATCTTAGTGGATTTGAATGCGCAAACGACGGTGGAGCCGGGTAATATCTATTCAAAATGCGGCTGGTCGCCGTTCGAGGGAGTTAATTTTCAATCCAGTGTAACCCATACATTTGTGTCAGGAAATCTGGTTTTTGAGAACGGGAAATTCAATGAAAATCAGAAGGGGCAACGGCTACTTTTTAGCCGCTAAATAGCCATAATAGTTTTCGATCACATTCAGGTCGGCTTCGGTCCAATCCAGTGTGGGCAATTGCCCTGGCGTAAGCCACAGGATCTGTTCGTGCTCGGTTAATGTAATGTCGAGTGTTTTGAGTTTGCAAACGAAGGGAACGAGGATAATTTCGCGCCAGCCCTGATCTTTGGAAGTTTCGGGCAGCCGGTCAATTATTTCAATTTCAACATTAAGCTCTTCGATGATTTCGCGGGCGAGTGTCTGTTCGTCCGTTTCACCTTTCTCTTGCTTGCCGCCGGGGAATTCCCATTGCAAGGGGAAAGATAATGCAGCGCTACGTTGTCCAGCCAGTACTTTTCCATTATGTTCAATCACAGCACAGGGCACTCTCACAACCAATTTTTCGGAAACCAGTACTTCAATCATAGAGGCGGTTAGTAATTTACCGCAAAAATACAAATTTCAATGTTAATTCGCGATTAATTCTTAAAACTTCGCGGAGTATTTGATCAGAATAATTCTCCTGAACGATAGGTCGGTAGGATGCCTAAATGCTTGTAAGCCTTCTCCGTAACCTCACGTCCGCGCGAAGTCCGTTTCATATATCCCTCTTTGATCAGGAATGGCTCGTACACTTCCTCAATCGTTTCCGCTTCCTCGCCGCAAGCCGTTGCAATGGTGGAAATTCCAACCGGTCCGCCTTTGAATTTGTTGATAATGGTAGACAAAATGCGGTTATCCATTTCATCAAGGCCATTCTGATCTACATCCAGCGCCAGCAATGCCATTTCAGCAATTTGAACGGTAACCTTTCCATTTCCCTTTACTTGTGCAAAATCACGTGTTCGTCGCAATAGATTGTTTGCAATACGAGGCGTTCCGCGGCTTCTACGAGCAATTTCGTAGGCGGCATCTTCTTCCAGCGGCGTTCCCAAAATAGCTGCGGAACGCTTTAAAATCGTGGATAACAATTCCGCATCATAATATTCAAGACGTGCATTAATGCCAAATCTCGCCCTAAGAGGAGAAGTAAGCATTCCGGCGCGTGTTGTTGCTCCTATTAATGTAAAAGGGTTTAATCCTATTTGAATGCTGCGTGCATTGGGCCCGCTATCGAGCATAATGTCGATTTTATAATCTTCCATTGCCGAATACAGATATTCTTCGACGATGGGATTTAAGCGGTGGATTTCGTCGATGAATAAAACGTCATGCTCCTGCAAATTCGTCAGCAAGCCGGCAAGGTCACTTGGTTTGTCAAGAACGGGCCCGGAAGTGATCTTGATTCCAGCGCCTAATTCATTGGCTACAATGTTGGATAATGTTGTTTTCCCAAGTCCCGGAGGCCCATGAAGCAATACATGATCCAGCGCATCGCCACGCTGGCGCGCTGCCTGAACGAAGATTTTAAGGTTTTCCAGAATTTTGTCCTGACCTGTAAAGTCGTCAAAAGTAAGCGGTCGCAATGCGCGCTCAACTTCTTTTTCAGTATTGGAAAGATTTTCTTTATCTCCGGACAAATAATCCTGACGCATAATAGTCGGCTAAATAAACAAAAAAATACTCGTTTTAATCTGCAAAAAGAAGCTTACCGGATGATCATTACCGATCCCCGCTTCACATTAGGGGCGCGCTCGGGATAGTAAAGCGCCTCGTAGGAGATCACATAAGGATAGGCGCCTGGCTGCACTTTTTGGCCTTTATACGTTCCATCCCAACGGTCTTCAATGTTGGTAGAAGCATAAATTACTTCACCCCAGCGGTTATATATGCGAATGGAGAAATTGGTATAATAAGCCCCAAAAATTTCCAGGATCTCATTATGCCCTTCGCCGTCTGGCGTAAATGCATCCGGAATGAAGAACCGAGGCTCGCAGCGATCCACAACTTCGGTCGATTGACTTGCTACACAACCCTCTTTATTGACGGCGATCACCGTGTAAGTCCCTTCTGCGCCCACAGTCACCGTCCGCGTGGTGTCGCCGGAATGCGGCCATTCATAGGATTGGACGCCTTGTCCGTTTGCATCCAGAATAACAGACTGTCCATCCGGAATGCATATCGCGTATTCAGGTAAGAGATTCAAAATCGGTGAAGGACGCTCGCCAACCTGAATGGTGTCTGAGTTATAGCAATCATTGCGGTCTTTTACGATCACAAAATAAGAACCTGGCTGAGCCACTGTAATGTCCCTGGTGTCTTCGCCGGTGCTCCAGTTGAACTCAATCCATCTTTCGCTTGGCACGGTTAGGACAATGGAACTGTCGCGGCATAATGTTGTGTCTGGCCCGATGCTCACAGCCGGCGGGCGGCGCAAGGTGATTTCAATGGTGTCGGCAGAGAAACATTCGCCTTGCGGACCATTGAATGCAACGGCAATGTAACGGCCTGTCGCAGTTGCATTATAAGTTTTTCCACGTCCTACAACCCTTCCGCGGTTGATCCAGGCATAAACCTCAGCCTGAACGCCCATATCCAAAGGAACAAATGCACCGCAAGTATCTTTATCAGCACCCAGATTAATCGGTGGAGGCGTTTCGAAAATCACGACTTCCTGAACAATTGTTGTGTCTTTACATTTATTGGTCGCACGCATGCGGACCATGTATGTGCCTGGCTTTGTATAGGTGTAAGTTGCTTTTTGTTCTTTCGAAGGTGCTGTAAAGCTGCCGTCTCCAAGGAAATCCCACTGATAAGTGTCTTCGATCGGATCGCAAATAGGGCTGGCCTCGAACGTTGTGGGCTCATTCGTACAAAAACCATTTGCCTCAAAACCGGGACCTGATGATTCCTGCGTGAAATCCTGCACCATATTCGGCAAACCTAACTGACTTTTTTTGCCGCCTAAACTCACGCCATCGCGCTCATATTCCACCCCAGTAAGCGAGTTCCCCTCGGGTTCACCAATAACCGCCAGATATTCACTGCCTTCAATCGCCATGTAAATCCTGCCATCGGGACCAAATTGCAATGCGCCGAACTTTCGGTTGGCAGAGCTATCAATGGTTATGGCAGTTTCTGTCAGCAAACTGTCGGGCAATGTGAGATCGTATTGTTTTAAATAAGAACTGGTGCCGTTTTCACCCGAAAATGAAATGTACATTTTCTCCCCGCTGGGCGAAAATTCGATCCCATAAGCTGTGGGCGGCGCGGCTCCCAGATCCACCGTTTTATCATAGGTTAATGTGCCTGTTGAATCATTGAAACTGAACAATTCAACATAATTTTTTGGTGGGCCTGGAATGATCACCGCCAGTCGGCGCTGTCCGGTGGCACTGTCTGGGGAAGAAAATTTCATATAACCTTCGGCTTTTCCGAGGCTGTCATGCTTCATGCCTAACTCAGGCGCGCTGCTTTCTACCAATCCGCCGGTTGTGGCGTGGAAAATGCGGAACTTATTCGTGCCGTAATCGTGGGAAATAACCCAGTAAGTGCTGTCGCGGTCATTACGGGCCGACACTATACGTTCGGTCGTAGGCTCCTGCAATAATGTATTGGTTTCAATAATCGCGCCCAGGCCATTGTTCCGGCGCATATCCACAACGCTTTTCGTAAGCAGCTTTTCGCCATTGATATCGGAAGTTGTAAATACATTGAACAAATATTCACAACCTTTACAAGTAGGCTGCGGCACAATGAGGACGGATTGGGTGGAATTCGGGCTTCCTTTCAGCGGCGGACAATTGGGCTGTTCGAAACAGGGCATCGGGTCGCCATTCTTGTTCCAGACCGTTATTCCGTCAGAATAAAAGAGTAACTGGCCTTTGGAATTGGCTATGGATGAGGTTCCTTCGGGTGTATTGAGCTTTCCATCGGTGATCGGGGTGGGTGGGTTATTGGAAAAATCAAGGCCTGCATTTCCACCAAAAAACCATTTTGCACCTTCCTGGTTGGACGGCTCCATACAGATCTTGACATTGATCCGATCCTGAATTTTACAACCATTGGGCAAGATCACTTCCACCGAGTAACAGCCTGAACTATCGACATTTAAAGTTTGCGTCGTGTCGCCTTTGGGATACCAGACATATCGGGCGCCATCGGGCGCGCCGTTGGGATAAGGATCCAGGATTAATGTATCGCCCGGACAAATCGTTGTATCTGTTTTCCATTGCTGAAAAGCAGGCGGCAATTCACCGATCTGTACGACTTTTGAAACCGTTTGCTGCGCGCCGCCTCTCAATGTTCTTAACAATGTAACTGTGTAAGAGCCAGGGGCTAAGTAGGAATGTTGCGCAATGCGACGGGTGTCTGTTGCGCCGCCTTCGCCAAAAGTCCATTGCCACGCAATGGCCGTGCGGAGCGTATCACTGAATGTAGTCGAGTCGGCTTCGCAATCGGGATTCTGCATGCATTGCCCTTGAACCACAAAATCTTGTGCGTTAGCACACACTGTGGTCAGCAGGAGCAGAAAGAATGTTAAATAAAATATTTGTTGGTACTTATTATAAAATCGCCCCATGTTTCGTTACTAGTTCAAACACCCCACGCCACCACAATTAATATTCGGATTACCTGACACTACTAACGAAAATAAAATGTTAAAATTTTGTGCGGTAATGTCGTAAAAACCACTCTAATTTGAATATTAATACGCAATTTGATGATATTTTGTGAATTTAATTTTGTATTTTTTTTGAGCCTGTTTTCCTCCCGCTTTTGAACTTGCGGCAATAAGAAATATTTATGACAAAGCGTTTACTTCTCCTTTTTGTACTGACACTGCTTTGCCTGAAAGGTTGGAGCCAGGACCCGCAGTTTTCTCAATTTTATGCCAATCCGTTATATCTGAACCCTGCTTTGGCGGGTGGTGCGCTCGCGCCGCGTGCGACGATCAATTACAGGAATCAATGGCCTTCACTTTCAGCGAATTTCGTGACCACCTCCTTTGGTGCAGATGTTTTTCTGCCTAATTACAACAGCGGGTTGGGCGTTTTGGTAACGATGGACAGCCAGGGTTTGGGTAATTTAAAATCAACCGACATTGCGCTTCAATATTCCTATCAGATCCAGTTGAATGATGTTACTTCATTAAGATTAGGAATTCAGGGCGGGTTTGTTTCCCGGAAACTGGATTATTTCGGACTGACATTTGGTGATCAATATGATAATGGCGGACTTACGGGCCGCCCTTCGGATGATCCCTTCGCATTAGGCGGTCCTAATGTAAATTACGCTGATTTTGGGTCTGGGTTAATGTTGTATTCAGATTGGTATTGGGCGGGGATTTCGGCGCATCATTTGAACCGTCCTAACCAGGCATTTTCTTCACTAACCGAAGCCAGGTTACCTATGAAAACCAGTTTCCAGGCCGGGTTAAGAATTCCTTTTGCTGGTTATACATTCCTTGGGGATGAAATTGATAAGGAAAAAACGATTTCGCCTGCCATTATGTACAAAAAGCAAGGCAAATATGATCAGTTTGACGCAGGACTTTACGCAACCATTGAGCCGTTGGTTTTGGGGGTTTGGTATCGGGGAATACCTTTCAAAAAATACGAGCAGAACATCAATAACCACGAATCGCTGGTGTTTTTGGCGGGTTACAGACAGGACAAGTTTTCAATCGGTTATAGCTACGACTTAACCATTTCTACATTAGGCGCCAGCAGTGGTGGTGCGCATGAGATTTCGCTTTCCTATGTGTTTGATCCTATTGAGTCTAAACCCAGAAGGAGTAAGAGCAGCAAACGGCAGCTTTCTTGTCCGAAGTTCTAAAATAGGTTGTTGGTAAATTATTTTCGTGGCGTATAGCGGTAGAAAGCATTTAAGTAGACTTTTTCCTACAATGATCCACCTATTACCTTTACCAAAACGATGATAAGTTACTTGAAGAGCGGTCTTTTTACCGCAGTATTTTTGTTCGCAGCCGTATTAAGCATTGCAGCTGCTCCTCCCAAAAGAGAATTTTACGAGATCAGAATTTATCAACTCAAAAACGCTGAACAAGGAACGCGTGTTGAAAATTATCTCAAAGACGCTTACATTCCTGCCATGCACCGCGCCGGCATCAAAAATGTAGGAGTTTTCAAGCCCGTTGCTTCTGATACAGCTGCCGCTGGGAAACTAATCTACGTTTTCACGCCATTGAAATCGCTGGAACAATTGCTTGAACTGCCTAAAACGCTTGCAAAAGATGCAGCCTACGCGTCGGCCGGAAAGGATTACATTGATGCTGAGTATAAAAATGCACCTTACGCTCGTTACGAAACAATTTTGCTTCAAGCATTTACAGGAATGCCCATGCACAAAAAACCAGGATTAACCGGCCCAAAAGCAGACCGTGTTTATGAACTGCGCAGCTACGAAGGTCACACAGAAAAAATTTATCAGAACAAAGTAAAAATGTTCAATGACGGCGGCGAAGTCCCTCTTTTTGAGCGACTTGGTTTTAATGCGGTTTTCTACGCAGAAGTTATTGCCGGAAGTCACCAGCCGAATTTGATGTACATGACCACATTCGACAACAAAGCTTCCCGTGACGAACATTGGAAAGCATTTGGATCTGATGCGGAGTGGAATAAGCTAAAAGTAAATCCTGAGTATCAAAACAACGTTTCGAAGAACACAAGCTTTTTCCTGACGCCAACGGATTACTCTGACATTTAAAACCTCGAATGAATGAAAGCTGCTGTCATTAAAAATCTTCACGAGCCTTTGGTTATAGAAGAGGTTGAAAAACCACAGGCCGGTTCGGGCGAGGTGATAGTTCAATTAAAAGCAGCTTCATTAAATCACCGCGACGTCTGGATCCAAAAAGGACTTTATCCTAAAATCACGACGCCCATCATCCCCGGTTCCGATGGCGCTGGCATTGTAAGTGAAGTGGGAGAAGGGGTTGATCCGGCATGGATCGGTAAGGAAGTGCTTATTAATCCATCGCATAATTGGGGTGATAATCCGGCTTTTTACGGAGCGGATCATAAAATATTAGGTTTGCCGGATAACGGGACTTTTGCTGAATTTGTCAAAGTAGAAGCCCGTTATCTGTTCAAAAAGCCAGCTTATCTTTCTTTTGAGCAAGCCGCAACATTGCCGCTTGGCGCATTGACGGCGTGGCGTGCGCTGCATACACGTGCGAATTTTCAGTCGGGCGATAAAGTTTTAGTGACGGGTGCGGGCGGAGGCGTTGCACTTTTTGTCATTCAGTTCGCCATTGCGGCAGGAGCGGAAGTTTGGGTTACTTCCGGTTCAGATCAAAAAATTCAAAAAGCGATTGAATTGGGTGCCAAAGGCGGGATTAATTATAAAAATCCAACCTGGTTCAGAGATCTGTTAGTGAAAGCAAGAGGTCCGAAGCTGGGCTATTTCAATGTTATTATTGACAGCGCAGGCGGTGCCGGATTTGCGAAATTAATTGACATTGCCGCTCCCGGCGCCAGAATCTGCTTCTATGGCGGCGGAACCGGCAACATTACCGACATTGTTCCGGCCAAAGTTTTTTTCAAACAACTCAACATTCTTGGCACAACTATCGGAACCGAATCCGAATTCAATGACATGATCCGGTTTGTGGAAGAAAAAGAGATTATCCCTATCATTGACACCGTCTTCCCATTAGACCAAGCCGAAAAGGCATTACGCTTGATGGATTCCGGTCAGCAGTTTGGGAAAATTGTCTTAAAAATCTAGCATTTATTTTTGCACAGATTCAATCGCCCCGCGAACACTTCCGTATTGATTCAACAACTTCTCAGCTTCTGCGGCATCGACATTCAACTCGTCAATGATCATTTGCTGCGCGCGATTCACCAGTTTTTCATTGGTAAGCTGCATATCGATCATTTTATTGCCTTTCACTTTGCCTAAGCGGATCATTACAGCCGTTGAGATCATGTTTAAAACCAATTTCTGAGCGGTCCCAGATTTCATACGCGTGCTTCCCGTCAAAAATTCAGGGCCTACAACCACTTCCACCGGAAATTCCGCTGCTTTGGCAACCTGTGAGCCATCATTACAAACAACACAACCTGTCAGCAAACCCGCTTTTTGCGCTTCGTTCAATCCACCAATCACATAAGGCGTTCGTCCCGATGCAGCTATGCCTATTAATGTGTCATTTTCATTCAATTGATAAGGTGCCAGATCCAGCCATGCCTGGTTCCAGTCATCTTCGGCATTTTCAACCGCTTTACGGATTGCCTTATCGCCTCCCGCAATGATTCCCACCACCAGATCAAACGGAACGCCGAATGTAGGTGGGCATTCCGACGCATCTACAACGCCTAAACGGCCGCTTGTGCCTGCGCCAATGTAAAATAACCGTCCGCCCCGCTGCATGCGCGGCACAATTTGCGACACCAGCGCTTCAATTTGCGGGATGGCTTTTTCAACTGCATTCGGGACCGTTTTATCTTCCTTGTTAATAGAAAACAAAATATCCTGAACGCTCATTTTTTCCAGATCCTGGTATTTGGACGACGATTCGGTGGTTAGCATAGTTATGGATTTTGCGATGGTCAAAATTAAATATTTTCCTGAAACCATCCTTGACCAAACATTAATTTGGTATTTATCTCAGAATATCTTCAAAAAATCGTGCGAATGTTTGGAAAATAGAAAGATACCCTTCTAATTTGTATCACAAATAAAAAATCAGCGAAATTTCGCTAGACCTGATAGTTACGCTAATGAAAATCATTTTAATCGTCCCAGTTCTATTTCTAGTCACGCGTTAGCGTGAGTGAGGACGATTTGCATAAAACCTGGCACCTCACTCACCGCACTGAATGAGGTGTTTTTATTTACAACATATTCACCATGGCAACAGAACTTAACAGATTTTCTAAAACCCTCACACAAGAAGTTACTAATCCAGCCGCACAGGCAATGCTTTACGGCATCGGGTTAAAAGAAGAAGATTTTGCAAAACCACAGATCGGGATTGCGAGCACAGGATATGAAGGAAATCCTTGTAATATGCACTTGAACGGACTTTCTGTGTATGTGAAACAAGGCGTAACGGCCAATGAAATGGTGGGTTTGATCTTCAACACAATCGGCGTTTCTGATGGAATGACGAACGGAAATGACGGAATGCGTTACTCGCTGCCAAGTCGCGACATTATTGCGGATTCGATTGAAACAGTGGTTTCCGCACAGTGGTACGACGGCGTGATTGCGGTTGTGGGTTGTGATAAAAATATGCCGGGAGCCGTAATGGCGATGGCGCGTATCGATCGCCCTGCGATAATGGTTTATGGCGGAACAATCCGTTCAGGACATTATAAAGGACAAAAACTGGATATCGTTTCTGCATTTGAAGCGCTTGGAAAGAAGTTTGCCAACAACATTTCAGATGAAGATTTCAAAGGCGTTATTCAAAATTCAATTCCTGGTCAGGGCGCTTGCGGTGGCATGTACACGGCGAACACCATGGCGGCTTCGATTGAAGCGATGGGAATGAGCCTGCCATTCAGCAGTTCTTACCCGGCAACGCACGAAGGCAAGCAGGAAGAATGCAAGAAAATCGGCGCGGCGATGAAAAAGCTTTTGGAGCTGAACATTACACCAAAAGAAATCATCACCAAAAAGTCCCTTGAAAACGCATTAACCGTTGTTATGGCGCTCGGCGGTTCTACAAATGCAGCATTGCACTTCTTAGCCATCGCACGTTCAGCAGGACTTTGGCTAACATTGGATGACATTCAGGCAATTTCAGATCGCACACCATTTATCGCGGATTTGAAGCCTAGCGGTAAATATTATATGGAAGATATTTTGGAAATCGGTGGGGTTCCCGCGATCACAAAATATTTGTATTCCAAAGGTTTAATCCACGGAGATTGCATTACAGTAACGGGTAAAACAGTTGCGGAAAACCTTGCAGAAGCTCCTGATCTTAATTTTGACACACAGAAAATGGTTTTTCCTTTGGAGCAAGCCATCAAATCAAGCGGTCACATTCAGATCATGTATGGTAACCTGACGCCAACGGGCGCGGTTGCGAAAATTACGGGAAAGGAAGGGATGACTTTTGACGGCGAAGCAAAAGTTTGCGAGCACGAATCGGAGATCATTACCATGCTTTCAAAAGGAGAAATTAAAGAAGGACACGTGGTTGTAATCCGTAATGCTGGTCCAAAAGGCGGGCCAGGCATGTCGGAAATGTTGAAACCAACTTCTGCTGTAATGGGGGCAGGGCTAGGAGACAAGATTGCATTGATTACTGACGGCCGTTTTTCAGGCGGAACGCACGGATTCGTAGTGGGTCACATTACACCCGAAGCATTCGACGGAGGCCCGATCGCCCTGGTAAAAGACGGCGACCGCATTTCCATCGACGCCAACACACGTCAGCTAACCTTGCACATTTCGGACGAAGAAATGGCAGCCCGCAAAGCGGCTTGGGTACAGCCCGCTCCGAAGTTTACAAAAGGAATGTTAGGAAGATACATCAGAACCGTAAAATCCGCCGCCGAAGGCTGCGTAACGGACGAAGCGTAATAAGCATAAAATTCATCCGACTAAATAAATAGAGGAGTCATGGGATTTAATGAAAATCAAACACAAACAATGCAGGTGATCGAGCCGGTGGCTTCGATTGCTAAGCCGGAGTTGATCAATGGTTCACATGCGGTGATCCAGTCGCTGATCGCGGAAGGGGTTGAGACCATTTTCGGTTATCCGGGTGGGGCGATCATGCCGGTGTATGACGCGATTTATGATTATCAGGATCAGGTTAACCACATTCTGGTGCGTCATGAGCAAGGTGCGGCGCATGCAGCGGAGGGTTTCGCGCGCATTACGGGTGAGGTGGGCGTGTGCCTCGTAACTTCCGGCCCGGGAGCAACGAATCTTGTAACCGGGATTGCTGATGCGATAATCGACTCAACACCAATGGTTTGCATTGTTGGTCAGGTGGCTTCTCATTTGCTGGGAACGGATGCATTCCAGGAAACTGATGTAATGGGCGTTACCATTCCAATCACGAAATGGAATTACCAGATTACCAATGCGGATGAAGTTCCTGAGATCATTGCAAAAGCATTTTATATAGCAAAATCCGGTCGTCCGGGACCTGTCCTGATCGACATTACAAAGGATGCGCAGCAGAAATTGATGACGCGGCCATTTGTTCACAAAAAATGTGAAAAACTGGTTAGCTATCACCCACGCTTGTCTCCGAAAGAAGAGCAGGTTGCAGCGGCTGCCAAACTGATTAACAATGCAAAACGCCCATTCCTGTTCTTCGGACATGGTGTACAGATTGCGAATGCAGAAGCGGAATTGATCCAATTCATTGAAAAAACAGACATTCCAGCGGCTTCGACATTACTCGGACTTTCTTCCGTTTCATGCGACCATCCTAATTATGTAGGCTGGCTTGGAATGCATGGAAATTACGGAACTAATGTGTTGACCAACCAATGCGACGTCATTATTGCAGTCGGAATGCGCTTCGATGACCGCGTTACGGGTGATTTGAGCCGCTATGCGAAGCAGGCGAAGGTCGTTCACATTGAAATTGACCCTGCGGAAATTGACAAGATCGTGAAAGCGGACGCACCGGTTGTAGGTGATGCCAAACGGGCGCTTGAAATGTTGCTTCCATTGGTTAAAGAAAATAATCACGAAGCATGGCGCGAGGAATTTAAAAGATACGATGCAATTGAGGATCAGAAAATTACGCAGCCAGAACTTGCTCCGACAACGGAAAAGATCAAAATGGCTGAAGTGATCCGCACGCTTTCAGATAAAACAAAAGGCGAAGCAGTGATTGTAGCCGACGTTGGCCAGCACCAGATGATGACTGCGCGTTATTATCAGTTCAAAAAAGCGAACTCTTTTATTACTTCCGGTGGACTAGGGACAATGGGTTTTGCATTGCCTGCCTCATTTGGTGCAAAAGTAGGAGCGCCTGATCGTGAGGTTGTTGCGATTATTGGCGACGGTTGTTTCCAAATGACGATCCAGGAATTGGGAACCATCGCACAGAGCGGTTTGCCGGTTAAGATCATCATTTTGAATAACAACTTCCTTGGAATGGTGCGCCAGTGGCAACAGCTCTTCCACCAGAAACGCTATTCATTTGTGGAACTTCAAAACCCGGATTTCATCACCATAGCAAAAGGTTTTGGCATCGACGGACACACGTGCGGCGCGAGGGAGAATTTGAATGATTCGCTGGATAAAATGCTGGCTTCCGATAAGCCTTATTTGTTGGAAGTGTTGGTAGAAAAAGAAGAAAATGTGTTCCCAATGGTTCCAACCGGAGCTTGCGTGGCAGATATCAGATTGGAATAAAATAGACATTAATTGATCATGACAACATACACCATTTGTGTTTTTACAGAAAATACGATTGGTATTCTGAACAAGATTACCACCATTCTGACACGCAGACGCATTAATATCGATAGTCTTACGGTTTCTGAGACGGAGCGTAAGGGTATTTCAAGGTTTACCATCGTCATTCGCCATGAGTCCCGCGACGCAGTTGAAAAGCTCGTCCGCCAGATCCGTAAGGTGATTGAAGTGCTGGCTGTTTTTGGTTATCTCAATGATGATATTGCTTACAATGAGATCGCATTGTTTAAAATCTCAACGCCAATTGGTGCAAAACCACTTGACATTGAGACCATTAACAAGACTTATAAAGCCTGGGTCGTTTACTGGCATTTGACTTATGTGATCATTCAGAAGACGGGCACGGAAGAAGAAATTTTTGAATTCTTTGACTATATCAAACCACACGAAATCCTTGAATTTGTAAGATCAGGACGTGTTGCAGTGAGTAAATCGCCTCAGACGCTTGTGGATTACCTTCCTGAGGCTGAGTGGGAGTATTATCAGTAACCGGTCAACTTTACCTAATATTGTTTTTAAATCGAGTAATCAATAATCCAATCAATAATCAATGGCAAAATTAAATTTCGGCGGGGTCGAAGAAGAAGTAGTAACCCGTGAAGAATTTCCTCTTGAAAAGGCACGTGAAGTACTTTCTAATGAAACCATAGCTGTAATTGGTTACGGCGTACAAGGCCCAGGCCAAAGCTTGAACATGCGTGACAACGGATTCAATGTGATCGTTGGACAGCGCAAAGGAGGTAAGTCGTGGGACAAAGCCGTTGCTGACGGATGGGTTCCTGGCGAAACACTTTTCGAATTGGAAGAAGCATTGGCAAAAGGAACAATCATTTGTTACCTGCTTTCTGACGCCGCTCAAATTGAATTATGGCCAACTGTTAAGGCTAACCTTACTGCCGGAAAATCGTTGTATTTCTCACATGGTTTCGGTGTAACTTACAAAGATCAAACTGGAATTATTCCTCCTGCGGATGTAGACGTGTATTTGGTTGCTCCAAAAGGATCAGGAACTTCACTTCGCCGCTTGTTCGTGGAAGGAAAAGGCTTGAACTCTTCTTTTGCAATATTCCAGGATGCAACTGGCAAAGCGCGTGAGAAATGCATCGCAATGGGAATTGGTGTTGGTTCAGGATATTTGTTCGAAACTGATTTCTACCGTGAAGTTACGTCTGACCTTACAGGCGAGCGTGGAACATTAATGGGCGCTATCCAGGGAATTTTCGCAGCACAATACGAAGTGCTTCGCTCAAACGGACACTCTCCATCAGAAGCATTCAACGAAACAGTTGAAGAATTGACGCAATCATTGATGCCATTGGTTGCTGAAAACGGCATGGACTGGATGTACGCAAACTGCTCTACAACAGCACAACGCGGTGCATTGGATTGGTGGAAACCATTCCGTGACGCTACTAAGCCTGTTTTCGAGCAACTTTACAACTCCGTAAAAAGCGGCGAGCAAGCAAATATCTCTATTACACGTAACTCGCAATCGGATTACCGTGTGAAATTGGAAGAAGAACTGGCTGAGCTTCGTGAATCAGAAATGTGGAGAGCCGGCAAAACTGTTCGCAGCCTGCGCCCAGAGAATAATTAATCAGATTTTTTTCTTTGCCGTTGGCTTAAGCCAACGGCAATTGAGAATATAGAGAAATTTGAAGCTTTGCAGCATGCAAGGCTTTTTTCATTAACAGCAATGGATACAGCTCACTCCGCTCCGACATTAGACAACATTTTCCTCGCCGCTGAAAGGCTTCGAGGCATCATTAACCACACGCCAATCTTTTATAATGCACATCTTTCAGAGCAATATCAGGCTAATATTTACCTGAAAAGGGAAGATCTGCAAACAGTGCGTTCCTACAAAATTCGGGGCGCGTATAACAAAATGGCAAGCATGTCCGCAGAGGCACTTGCGGGCGGGGTCGTGTGTGCGAGCGCAGGCAACCATGCACAAGGCGTAGCATACGCATGCAAGAAAATGCAGGTTAAAGGAGCGATTTTCATGCCTACAACCACGCCAGCACAGAAAGTAAAACAAGTTAGACTGTTTGGTCAGGAATGGATCGAGATTCACTTGGTAGGCGATACTTATGACGATGCCTATTATGCCTCCAAAGAATATCAAACCTTGAATAATGCCGTCTTTGTGCATCCATTTGATGATTTGCAAGTAATTGAAGGCCAGGGAACTGTGGGTTTGGAAATTTTCAAAGACGCTGATTTTAAGATTGACTATTTGCTGATGGCGATTGGTGGCGGTGGTTTGGCTTCGGGTATTTCAACCGTTTTCAAACAACTTTCGCCCAAAACAAAGCTGATAGGCGTAGAACCCGAAGGTTCACCAACCATGTATCAATCCATGCAGGAGGGGCACGTCGTTACTTTGGAGCACATTGATAAATTTGTTGACGGTGCGGCGGTTCGCAGGGCTGGGGAGATCACATTTGAAATTTGCAGTAAAAGTCTGGATAAAGTGATCCTCGTTCCGGAAGGCAAAGTTTGCTCATCCATTTTGCAGCTTTATAACGAAGAAGCCATCGTTGCAGAGCCCGCAGGTGCGCTCACGGTTGCAGCATTGGATTTAATAAAAGAAGAAATAAAAGGCAAGAATGTCGTCGCATTGATCAGTGGAGGCAATAATGACATTACCAGAACCGAAGAAATCAAAGAGCGCTCGTTGCTCTACGAAGGCTTAAAACATTACTTCATCATCCGTTTCCCTCAACGCTCCGGCGCATTCCGCGAATTTCTAAATGTCCTCGGACCAAACGACGACATTGCAAGATTCGAATATGTCAAGAAAACCAACCGTGAGCAAGGCCCCGCATTAGTCGGCATCGAGCTAAAAAACCGTGAAGACTTTGCACCATTAATCGAAAGAATGGATGCTAATCGGGTGGTTTATGAATATTTGAATGACCAGCCGGATCTGTTTCAATTTATGGTTTAAAAATGCTCCGCGTCCCTTCCGATATCAGCTCCCAGGAATTTGAATCTTTAAAGATTCAGGATATGACTTTTGTTGCCTATCGCAACGAAGTATATCCTTCTAAATATGATGTGTTTTTTGAAGAACATGCGGTGATTGTGGTTTTGGAGGGAGAGAAGAAATTTACAAGCCCTACGCAGGAAGTGCGTGTTGAGAAAGGCGACATTCTGTTTGTTCAGCGTGGTTTCTACCTGATGTCCGAGTCGATTAATGAGGCTTATAAGAGTTTGGTTTTCTTTTTTGATGAAAAGCTTTTAAAGGAATTTGTCAGCCTGCATCCTGAGCTTTTTAATCCTTCCAAAGCAATGGCAGTGCTGGAAAACCCGATTTTGCTTTTAAAGTCAGACGAGAATTTTGAGAAGTTCATCCAATCGGTTTTCCCTTATTTCCGATCACGTACTGAATTGAAAAATCATTTTCTCAGACTAAAATTTCAGGAATTACTGTTGCATTTGCTGGAATTGGACAATTCAAAACAACTCCGCGCCATTCTTTACAGCCTGTACAAAGGAGAAAAAGCCGATTTGTCGTTTCTGATGAACAGTTATTATCTCAAACCACTCACACTAAACGAACTAGCACGCCTCTCCGGACGCAGCTTGTCCGCATTCAAAAGAGATTTCCAAGACGAATTCAACACCTCCCCAGCGCTTTGGCTTAAAAACAAAAGGATCGATTACGCCGATTTTCTGCTTAGGAACAGCACTAAAAATGTTTCGGAAATCAGCACAGAGATCGGCTACGAAAGCGTTTCCCATTTTATAAAGACTTATAAGGAGAAGTTCGGTAGGACGCCGAAGAAGCAGGCGTAATTTGGGATTGTGTTTTGAAAAGCCTAGCTTCATTGTTATAATGTGCTTACCATGACTACACAGACCGTATTAGATAAATTGAACAAATCGAAAGGCTATTTTTTCAACAAATATCCTTTAAAATCAATGGCACTTTTCGGCTCCTATGCCCGAAATGACGCCAATGAAAGCAGTGATGTAGACATTCTTGTCGAATTCTCGGCTCCTGTCGGTTTTGAATTCATCGATCTTGCTATTGAACTGGAAGATATTCTTCAAACGAAGGTTGACCTCGTGAGTAAAAAAGGTTTGAAAGCCCCATTATTGCCTTTTATTGAAAAAAGCTTAATTTATGTCTGAGCGGGCACCTTCCATATTATTTCTGGATATGCTGGATTCCGTTGAAACGGTTCTGGAATATACATTGGGAATGGGCTTCGATGATTTCCTGGCAGATCGGAAAACGCGGGATGCGGTGATTAGGAACATTCAAATCTTGGGTGAGGCTGCTAATCGCGTTCCAAAAGACATTCGTGAGCAATATCCGGAAATTGAATGGATGCGGATCATTAGATCAAGACATATTTTGGTGCACGATTATGCCGGAATTGATTATGAAATCGTCTGGCGCATCATAGAAATCCATTTGCCTCCTTTAAAAGATGCGCTGCTTAATTTGACCGCCGGGCGCTAAGTCGACACTGCCAATAACAATTTCCGCTCAAACTTCTCTTGAAAACTAAAATCACTATTTTTTGAACCTTTAACGTTATCGTTATTCGGTTGAATTTGTGGTAATTTGTAATCTCAGTTCTCCTTTTGGGAAAAGGGCGGTTTGGATCGCAATTTCTTAGAAGTCAGTCTTGAAGAGGCGAAATTTTAATAATAAAAAAATGAGTAATCAAGCAAGTACCCTTTTCGACAAGGTGTGGGACGCACACGTTGTACGCAAAATTGAAGATGGTCCGGATGTGTTCTTTATCGACCGTCATTTCATCCACGAAGTAACCAGTCCGGTTGCATTCCTGGGTCTGGAAAGCAGAAATATTGGTGTAATGTATCCTGAAAGAACATTCGCGACTGCCGACCACAACACGCCGACAATCAATCAACACCTTCCAGTTCAGGATGCGCTTTCTGCGAATCAATTGAAAGCGCTGGAAACCAACTCATTAAAGTACGGAATTTCACACTGGGGCCTTGGCCATGCCAGGAACGGAATTGTGCACGTAGTAGGCCCAGAAAATGGAATTACACTTCCCGGCATGACGATCGTTTGCGGGGATTCACATACATCTACACACGGTGCTTTTGGCGCAATTGCCTTTGGCATAGGCACTTCTGAGGTGGAAATGGTGCTTTCTTCGCAATGCATCATGCAGCCTAAGCCTAAGAAAATGCGTGTCAATGTCAACGGAACATTGGGAAAGGGAGTAACGCCGAAAGACGTGACGCTTTATGTTATTTCCAAACTGACAACAGCCGGCGCAACGGGTTATTTTGTTGAATATGCGGGTGACGTTTTCAGAAATATGAGCATGGAGGGCCGTATGACGGTTTGTAACATGAGCATTGAAATGGGCGCACGCGGTGGCATGATCGCGCCGGACGAAACCACATTTGCATACATTGATGGTCGCGACCAGGCTCCAAAAGGAGAGAAGTGGGACGAGGCGCTTGCTTACTGGAAGACATTGAAAACAGACGAAGGCGCTGTTTTTGACAAAGAATATACTTTCGATGCAGCGGACATCGAACCGATGATCACTTACGGAACGAATCCGGGAATGGGTCAGGGAATATCCAGGAATATCCCTACTTCGGAACAAGTCGAAGGCGGAAAGTCTACATACGATAAGTCATTGGCTTACATGGGTTTCCATGAAAATGAATCTATGCTGGGCAAGAAAATAGACTATGTTTTCATCGGAAGCTGCACCAATGGCCGCATTGAAGATTTCCGTGCATTTGCTTCGATTGTAAAAGGTCGCAAAAAGGCTGATAATGTGACGGCTTGGGTTGTTCCAGGTTCACACATTGTGGAGGCGCAGATTAAAGAAGAAGGGATTTTGGACATTCTTACGGAAGCCGGATTTGAGCTTCGTCAGCCAGGATGCTCAGCTTGTCTGGCGATGAATGATGACAAAATTCCAGCCGGAAAATATGCTGTCAGCACGTCAAACCGCAATTTCGAAGGTCGCCAAGGCCCGGGCGCGAGAACGCTTCTGGCTAGTCCGTTGGTGGCTGCGGCTGCGGCAGTGACCGGCGTTGTTACAGACCCACGTGATCTTCTTTAATTCAAACCCGACATTAACATGGCTTACGATAAATTCACAGTTTTAAAAAGCACGGCAGTTCCTTTGCCGATAGAAAACGTTGATACAGACCAGATTATCCCTGCGCGTTTTCTGAAAGCAACCAAGCGCGAAGGATTCGGTGACAACCTTTTCCGTGACTGGCGCTACAATGGCGATGATACGCCGAAGACGGATTTTGTATTAAACAATCCGATTTACAAAGGAAAAATCCTGGTAGGCGGTCACAATTTCGGAAGCGGATCGAGCCGGGAGCATGCTGCCTGGGCGATCTATGATTATGGTTTCCGTTGCGTGGTTTCCAGTTTTTTTGCGGATATTTTTAAAGGTAACTCATTGAATATCGGCATTTTGCCGGTTCAGGTTAGTCCTGAATTTCTGGATAAAATATTCCAGGCCATTGAGGCCGATCCGAATGCGGAATTCGAGGTGAACCTTGATGCGCAGACGATCACGATCGTAGGCTCCGGCGAATCTGAATCTTTCGACATCAATGGTTATAAAAAACATAACATGATGAATGGCTTCGACGATATTGATTATCTGCAAGCTATGAAAGGCGAGATCAAGGAGTTTGAAGCAGAAAGAATCTATTAAAGCCGGCCGCCGCACTTATGAACAGCCGCTATATTGAAATAATGGACACGACACTCCGCGACGGTGAGCAGACCAGCGGCGTGTCGTTTTCCGCATCAGAAAAGTTGACCATTGCGCAAATCCTGTTGCAGGAAGTGAAAGTGGACCGCATTGAAATTGCTTCGGCCCGGGTTTCGGAAGGGGAATTTCAGGCTGTCCGGAAAATCACTGAATGGGCAAGGGCCAATGGTTTTCTGGATAAAATTGAGGTTTTAACTTTTGTAGACGGCGACGCTTCCATTAACTGGATGCTGGAATCGGGTGCGCGTGTAATGAATCTTTTGACCAAAGGTTCGCTGAATCATTTAAAACATCAGCTTAAAAAGTCACCTGCCGAACATTTTGAAGACATTCGTAAGGTGATTGAATTGGCTGAAAACCAAGGTATCGATTGCAACGTCTATCTCGAAGATTGGAGCAACGGCATGCGGGATTCACCCGAATATGTTTTCCAATCGCTTGATTTCCTGGTGACTCAGCCGGTAAAACGGATTTTGCTACCTGATACACTGGGCATTCTAACGCCTTCGGAATCCTATACTTTTGTCAAGTCGATCGTTGACCGTTATCCTGACAGCCATTTCGAGTTCCACGCGCATAACGACTATGACCTGAGCGTCGCGAATGTCATGGAAGCATTGCGTGCAGGTGCGCATGGGCTGCATTTGACGGTGAATGGCATGGGTGAAAGAACGGGTAATGCGCCGCTGGCGAGCACAATTGCAGTCATCAATGACCTCATGCCGGAATTTAAAACCTCTGTCAACGAGCGCTCATTATACACGGTTAGCAAGCTGGTTGAGACATTTTCTGGTGTCCGGATCCCATCTAATAAGCCAATCGTTGGTGAAAGTGTCTTTACCCAAACAGCTGGCATTCACGCGGATGGCGATAAAAAGAACAATCTGTATTTCAGTAAGTTAATGCCAGAGCGTTTCGGTCGTCAGCGGCTTTATGCTTTGGGTAAAACTTCCGGAAAAGCTAATATTGAGAATAATCTGAGGGATCTGGGAATCTCCCTTTCTGACTCGGATCTAAAAAAAGTCACGCAGCGGATTATTGAACTCGGCGATCGCAAAGAAGCGGTGACGCCTGAGGATCTGCCCTATATCATTTCTGATATTCTGGCTAGTAATGCCATTGAGGAGAAGGTTGTTATCGTCAATTACGTGCTCACGCATTCTAAAAATTTAAAGCCTTCTGCCACACTGCAAATCAGGTTTGAAGACGAGATTTTCGAGGAAAATGCGCAGGGCGACGGTCAGTATGATGCCTTTATGAATGCGTTGAAGAAAATATATTGCCGTAAAGGAATCAGTCTGCCCATGCTGACGGATTATGCAGTGCGCATCCCGCCTGGCGGCAAAACCGACGCTCTTTGCGAAACGATCATTACCTGGGAAATCAACGGCAAGGACGTAAAAACCAGAGGATTAGACTCTGACCAAACCGTCTCAGCCATCATGGCCACGCAAAAAATGCTAAACCTAATCGGCATTCCCGCAAACCCGGAACTGATCGGCGAAATCCCGCTGGTTAGCGCGATTTGAAGCTTTGTTATAGATCAAATATGAGATTTACCGCCGCTTTTGGCGAGAATGAAAATGATTAAATAATTGATTATCAATTCAAACAATTAATGAAGAAAAATATTCTAATCGTTCCGGGGGATGGAATCGGACAAGAAGTTACAGAAGTTGGGAAAAGTGTTTTGGTGAAAATTGCTGAGAAATTCGGTCACGAGTTCAGCTATGACGAAGCATTAATGGGCCACGTTGCGATTGAAGCGACTGGTAACCCGCTTCCAGATGAAACGCTTGAAAAAATGCGTAACTCGGATGCAATCCTATTCGGCGCCGTAGGCCATCCGAAATATGACAATGACCCAACTGCCAAAGTTCGTCCGGAGCAAGGCTTGCTGAAAATGCGTAAGGAGCTTGGTTTGTATGCCAATTTGCGCCCTATCAAGTTGTTTGATGAGCTTTTGAGTGCGTCTTCGATTAAGCCTGAAATTCTGAAAGGTTCGGATATTCTTTTCTTCCGTGAGCTTACGGGGGATATTTATTTTGGTGAAAAAGGTCGTAAAAACGATAACAACACTGCTTACGACATTGCGGAATACAGCAGATACGAAGTAGAACGCATTGGCCGCAAGGCATTTGAAGCTGCTCGTACGCGTGGCAAAAGATTGATGTCAGTGGATAAAGCCAACGTTTTGGAAACAAGCCGTTTGTGGAGAGAAGTGATCCAGGCGCTTGCTCCTGAGTATCCGGATGTTACGGTTGAACACCAGTTTGTGGATTCAGCGGCAATGTTGCTGATCAAAGATCCAAGACGCTTCGACGTTGTGGTAACGGCTAATTTGTTCGGAGACATTCTGACGGATGAAGCAAGCCAGATTGCAGGCTCTATGGGCATGTTGGCGTCTGCTTCTGTGGGCGATAGCACGGGCGTCTACGAGCCGATCCACGGTTCAGCGCATGACATTACTGGAAAAGGCATTGCTAATCCGTTAGCTTCTGTTCTTTCTGCTGCATTGTTGCTGGACATTTCATTTGGCTTGAAAGAAGAATCGGATGCGATTATTGCGGCGGTTGATAAACTTTTGAAAGATGGTTTCCGTACAAAAGACATTTCGGATGCTTCGACGCCTGCGCACTTGCTATTGAACACGCAATCGGCTGGTGCTGAGCTTTTGAAGAGAATCTGATTTAATAGAAGTTTTACCAAATAATATTTGTTTGAAGGAAAACTTATGTTTTATTTGCAGAACAAAATGTTGTTAGCGAAATTTCGCAACCTGATATCATGAACGCACTCGAATTGAACCTTAATCTCCTGAATTTGCTGATACCGTAAATACGGGAAAGGTTATGTTTTGATTCGTTTGAAACCCTTTCTCTAATCCGGAAAGGGTTTTATATTGTTTGAAATTTATTAAATTCGTATCCATTAAAATTTTGATACCCACCAATGAGTAATCGAGTCCAGATCTTCGACACAACTTTGCGAGACGGCGAGCAGGTTCCAGGCAGCCAATTAACGACAGAAGAAAAGGTTGTTGTAGCCAAGCAGCTCGAAAAACTCGGTGTAGACATTATTGAGGCCGGCTTTCCGGTTTCAAGCCCTGGCGATTTTAATTCTGTTGTTGAAATATCCAAAGCAGTGCGCGAGCCTATCATTTGCGCGCTTTCGCGGGCGGTGCCGGGCGACATTGATGCGGCTGCCAATGCATTGCAATACGCACGTCGCGGACGCATTCACACGGGCATCGGTTCTTCGGACATTCACATTCAGCACAAATTCAATACAACACGGGAAAAGATCCTCGAAAGAGCGATTACGGCCACGAAATACGCAAAAAGCAAGGTTGAGGACGTGGAGTTTTATTGCGAAGATGCAGGACGTGCGGATCTCGTTTTCCTTGCGCAATTGGTTGAAGCAGTGATTGGTGCTGGCGCAACAGTGGTAAACATTCCGGACACAACCGGATATTGCCTTCCGGACGAGTATGGGTCCAAAATCAAATACATCTTCGAGAACGTTTCGAACATTCATAAAGCGGTTATTTCCATTCACTGCCACAATGATTTGGGATTGGCGACTGCGAATTCTATCGCGGGCATAAGCCAGGGAGCGCGCCAGGTTGAGGTTACGATCAATGGAATTGGTGAAAGAGCTGGAAATACGTCTTTGGAAGAAGTTGTGATGGCTTTGACAGTCCACAAAGAACTTGGTTTGGAAACGGGAGTTAACACGCAATTCATTTATCCAACGAGCCAGCTGGTTTCGAAAATGATGCGCATGCCGGTTCAGGCAAATAAGGCGATTGTGGGACGGAATGCATTTGCACATTCATCCGGAATTCACCAGGATGGTTTCTTAAAACACCAGTTGACTTACGAAATCATGAACCCGCAGGATGTGGGCGTGGATAAGTCGGACATTGTTTTGACGGCCCGTAGTGGTAGACATGCTTTGAAGCACCGCCTAGAATTACTTGGATTTAGGTTGGACAAGCCAGCATTGGACGAATTATATACAAGATTCCTCGAAGTAGCCGATTTGAAGAAGGAAGTGAACGACGCAGATCTGGTAGATTTGGCCAGAACAGCGATCCCAGTGGAATAATTAGAAAATCATTAAAAAGCATAACCCATTGAATCTGAATTTGATGTTTTAAAGAATTATTTGTAACATTACATATTCAATAACATCCATCAGATTGCAAAAAGCCCTCGGTGATTCTGACTAAGGGCTTTTTTCTTGTTACAGGATAATGGTTCGGTTGCCGTGAATAAACACGCGATCATTGAAAACCAGCTTCAACGCCTTCGACAAAACGCCCTTTTCCGTATCCCTTCCCAGTGTAGCCATATCCGACGCAGTTTGCCGGTGATCCACTGACTTTACGTCTTGCGCAATGATAGGTCCTTCGTCCAGATCGTTGTTTACAAAGTGCGCCGTGGCACCGATAATTTTGACGCCGCGCTCGTAAGCCTGTCGGTAAGGATTCGCGCCGATGAACGCAGGAAGGAAGGAATGGTGAATGTTAATGATCTTGTCCGGGAATTGATTGACAAAATTTGGCGTGATGACGCGCATGTATTTGGCCAAAACCAGATATTCCGGACGGTAAATGTCCAGTGTTCTCAAAATAGCTTCTTCATGCTCTTCCCGCGTGCGGTTTTCGTGGGAAATGAAGTGAAAAGGAATGCCGAATTTGCTTACGAGCGGCTGTAATGTGTTGTAATTGCTGATCACGGCCAGAATTGTGGCATCCAGCTCGTCAAATGCGTATCTGATCAAAAGTTCGCCTAAGCAATGGTGCTCCTTAGTCACCATGAGCACAATGTCCTTTTTCTTTTTAGGATTAATGCGAAGGTTCAGGCCGGCTGGTAAATCAGATTTCAGAACGTCCATTAACTTATCAATGTCCGTCTCGCCCTCAAACTCCGTCCGCATAAAGAAATATTTGGATGGGCTTACATATTCATCGTTGCGGATAATGTTCTGATTATGAGCAAAAAGGATGCGGGTAACCTGGTAAATCAAGCCCTTGTGATCGGGGCCGTCCATTAATAGGATATGTCTTTGGATCATTCGTTTTAAACTAAATGGACTTAAAATTAGTATTTAACCCGTTTCTTTTCCAAAGGTTGCGGTAACTAATCGACTTCCAGGCCTGTTTCAATAATTGACAAAGATATTTACCAATATGGCAGAAGAACTAATAGTCCCCACAAGCACAGACAGAGCGACGGTTTACAGAGCCCTGTTTCCACAAATCGAAGCATTAGTAACAACAGAAAGTGACCTCATCGCCAATCTGGCCAATGTTGCCGCGGCATTGAAGGAAGCATTCGGCTTCTTTTGGGTTGGATTTTATATCGTAAAAGAAGGCCAATTAGTGCTCGGGCCATTTCAGGGGCCGATCGCCTGCACGCGCATTGCATTCGACAAAGGTGTCTGCGGAGCCAGTTACTCCCAGAAAAAAACATTGATAGTGCCCGACGTTGAAGAATTCCCGGGCCACATTGCCTGCAATTCCGCTTCCAAATCAGAAATCGTTTTACCCGTTTTTCACCGGAATGGAACTGTGGCCATGGTGCTGGATGTGGATAGTGATGAATTAAATGATTTCAGTGAAGTCGATGCCGAAGAATTGGGCAAGATCATGAGACTTATTGAGCGAAAACTATAATTGAGTTAAAAAGCAAAAAGCCCTGCTACGGTCTCGTAACAGGGCTTTTTGTATGGTCTTCGGCCTAGTTCAAAGAAAACATCGGCAACCTCAGTGCAACCACATTGTTGAACATGAGTTTGGAAATTTTTGGATCCATATAATCAATCAGCGGGAATTCAGACACAAGTGACATTACCTCAAACTCGCTATCTGCTCTTACCACGCACCAAAGTCTGGAGTAATCTTCCGAAAGGGCATAGGACATCAGCCGTCCCTGCTCCATCATTTCATTAATCTTTTTTCTTTGAGCAGGTATTTTCGCTGTAAAATCTTCCGACATAACAGCCGGAAGTTGAATTTCAACCATGTATTGGCTCATAGGTGATAGAAGTTAGGTGTACAGAAATACCTTAGCGTTTACTTCACTTGTAATAAAAGGATATGTATCAATGATTAGTTCCGGCATGTAATGTAGCAAACATTATCAAAAAACCTTTTTTACTTTTTCCAACCATTTCAATGTGCATCGTGTCAAACCTAATACGAATTGCCCTGATCAGAATTGTGCAATGCGTTAGCCATGAAGCAGTATTCATCTATCTTTGGGATAGCGGTGCTGATTTTTATAACAATAAACCGAACGAAGCACCCCTAAACTTCGGATGACCTTTAACGAACAGGAATTAGTGCAAGGCTGCAAGCAGCGCAACCGGTCTGCCCAAAGACAACTTTATGATGTCTTCGGGGGCAAGCTGTTTGCTATATGCCTGCGTTACACTAAAAACCGGACCGATGCGGAGGATGTTTTACAGGATGCGTTCATTAAGATTTATGAAAATATAGATTCTTTCAGAAACGATAGCCCGTTGGAGTATTGGCTCCGTTCTGTTGTAGTGAACACAGCATTAAACCATCTGAGGCAGCAGAAATATCTGAAAGACCTGGATGACATTGATTTACACCATAATGGTATTGCTGATAGGGAAGTAACATTGGGGGATTTTCAGTTGAAACAACTTTTGGAAGTTATAAAAGAGTTGCCAACCGGATGCCAGACCATATTTAACCTTTATGCCATTGAAGGTTATCAGCACAATGAAATAGCCCAAAAGCTGGGCATATCAGAAGGAACCTCAAAGTCGCAATATGCGCGGGCGAGAGGGCTCCTTCAACAAAAATTGAACAAAGAAAAAAGATTTAATGATGGATCCGTCCGAGATAAACAACTTTGAAGATCAGTGGCGAAAGGCTTTGAAAGAAGCCTCCGAGGCTCCTCCTCAATCAGTTTGGGAGGGCATAGAAGCGCGTCTCGATCAGCAGGATAAAGGAATGATACTGCCGCTTTGGTGGCAGTCATCGAAGCTATGGTATGCAGCAGCCTCCATTGTAGCACTGTTGCTGGTGGGTGGTGGGATTTGGTATTCCAATTCAAAAATGAACGGAAATAAGATCAATACTGAAATTGCTGTCAAACAAAATGCAAAAGAGGGTGTAATAACTGACAACCAGACGCCGGAAGCTGAAATAGGAGAGGCTGAAAAAAGCGCAGACGCCGAGGCAAATTCACTAGCTGAAACAAGCGCTCCAACTGAGAAGAGTCAACAAACTGAAACAAGTGCAGATGCTGGTCAAGAGCAACTGGCTGTTGTGAAAAGCAAGGAGGGAAGCTCAACGGTTATTCGTAAGCCTGCCATCAGCATTGAAAATCAGACATTAGCATTAGAAAGATCGCCAGAAAGCGCCGCTTCGACGTCATCCGAAAAACCAGCTTTTACGCACACTAAAACCCCTGCGGCTTCGGTCATAGATAACAATGCAGGCCTTGCTAATGGTGTGGCAGAGGTCGCTAATGCTCCGGCAAATGTTGCGAATACTGAGGCCGAATCCACAATGGCGCTCGCATTATTGCCGACAACGCCTTACAGCGACCTGGACATTCACATGCAGAAGCGCTATGTGTTTTTCCAGCCTGACGTTATCAAGGAAGAGCCTCTGGCGCCGGCAAAACACACCGAATATTACGCTGGGCTCAGCCTTATGCCAGCGTCTTTCAATCCTAACCTTACTGTAAAGGAAGCCCCTGTGGGCTTTTCAGGGCAATCATTATCCATGCGTAGAGCAGTTTCCGGAACGAGCGAAGCAGGTGCTTCCTATGCCGTACAAACACAAGGTGGGATGAAAATTTCCAAGCATTGGTCCCTGGAAATGGGTGTGAGTTATCTGAAAGGAAATTCGACTTATGAAGGTGGCGGCTATGTTTTGAATGCATTCAGCAACAAGTCTGCGAATGTTCTGGAAAACGCTTATGCGGGCCTGGCTTCTGGTTATGCAGGGGTAAATGGTGATAAAACTGCTGATTTTGTCAACAACGGCGCACTCTATATTGATGTAGCCAAAACAGTAAGCAACAACTATCAATATCTGCAGCTGCCCGTTCAGGCCGGGTTTACGCTTTATCCCGAGAAAAAATTTAATGCTTCTATCTTAGGCGGTATGATGGCTAATTTCTTCCTCAGCAATGAGTTGGAGTCCGCATCAGGTGAAATTATCACCACCAAGGCCAGCGACGAAATTTACAGAAGCATGAACTGGGCAGCCACAACCGGCCTGCGATTTAATTACAGGCTTTCCCCGCGCTGGAATGCAAACCTGACAGGATCTTACCAGAAATCGGTAACATCAGGTTTCCGGTCTACGCAGAGCCTGGATTCCCGGCCGTATCTGTACGGCGTTTCATGGGGAATGCGCTATTCTTTTTGAAATAAATCCAAATCAGTTCCAACCATTTTTTGATTTTGAGTTTCTAGGATAATGTAGATTAAAAACAAACTATTAGCCATGAACAAGATTCTTAAAACATTATTAATCCCAGGAATCATTGCAGGTACGATCATCAGTTGTACCAACGACAATCCGGGTCCGGATAATTTGCCGGACCCGATTTATCCGGTTCAGGTTCCATCCCGCATTTCAGCAGGGACAAATGAATTTTCATTTCAATTCCTTCACACCTTGCAGGAGACAGAGGCCTCGGACAAAAACCTGTTCGTATCACCGCTGAGCCTGCATATGGCATTGGGCATGCTGCTCAATGGAGCCGAGAAGGAAACGGCCGACGAAATACTGAAAAGCCTGCAAATGGAAGGCGTTTCGCTCTCAGATCTTAACAATGCTTACAAAACGCTGCTGAACGATCTGCCCATCGCAGATTCGAAAGTGAGCCTTGGCCTCGCAAATTCCCTTTGGTATAAAAGCGGTTTCAGTGTGCAGCCCGACTTTCAATCTGTTTTGAAAAATTCCTTTAATGCAGAGGCAACCGGTCTTCCGTTCGATAATGCAGCGAAAGACAAGATTAACCAATGGGCAAGTGATAAAACGAATGGTAAGATCAAAAAAGTAATAGATGAGATCAAGCCTGAGCACGTCATGTTCCTGCTGAACGCATTGTATTTCAAAGGAGACTGGAAATATCAGTTTGACGCCAAGAATACCAGAGAAGAAACATTTAAGCTAGAAAACGGGAGCGGTAAACCAGTTAAAATGATGTTTACCAAATCAAAATTTAAAACAACCAGCACCGAAACCTATTCGGCGGTCCAGCTTCCGTATGGAAATGGGCAGTACAATATGACATTACTCGTTCCGAAAGGGCAAAATACGGTGGATAACATGCTCACAAGCTTCAATGCAAGCGACTGGGACCGGATTCGCGGAGGAATGCCGGAAGCAAACATTGAAGTAGGCTTACCCAGATTTACATTGGAATATTCGGCTCAGCTGAAAGAAACTTTGAAAGAAATGGGTATTCAAAAAGCATTTACTACCCAGGCCGAACTGGGCAAAATAAATCCGAAAGCGAACCTGTTTGTGGATTTCGTGAAGCAAGACGCCTACTTAGGCATTGATGAAAAAGGAACAGAAGCTGCGGCAGTGACTTCGATCGGAGTGGGCATGACATCCGTTGGCCCCAACCAACAGGTGCTTTGTGATCGTCCGTTTGCATTGCTCATCAGCGAAAATACATCGAATACGATACTTTTCATGGGCAGGATCAAGAACCCGGAAAGCAAATAGCAGGGCCTTTCAGCTATTAAGATATTTAAGATAAAAAATGCCGGTAGTCCTGGCATTTTCGGGGTGCGTTATCGTCCGGAGGCCTTGCTTTCGGACGATTTTGTTTTGTATTACAACCATTTACAAAATCACCGTGTCATGCAATAAGTCAAGTTTAAATATAATTATTACTGGCCTCTATAATCTAACTGCTATGAAACCTAATCCTTTACTCTTGTTATTATTTCTTGCTGCAATGTGCTGGTCATGCAACGACCAATGCAAGGAAACGCGTATTACCAGGCGCTTCACCAATGTTACACACTCTCTTCTGGAGCTGCGAACCATGGTTAAGAACGAATCACCCAGAGCGCTGGAACGGCCAGGTAAAATGTACATTAAGGGCGATTATCTTTTTGTAAATGAGATCAAATCAGGCATTCACATCATTAATAACAAAGACAAATCGCACCCCGAATTTATAACCTTCATCCGTATACCTGGAAACGGTGATATGGCTGTTCGTGACAACATTCTGTATGCCGACAGCTTTTCGGATCTCCTCGCGATTGACATCAGCGATCCTTCGAATCCAAAAGAAATGCAACGGATTAAGAATGTCTTCAAAAACGGCCTTTTCGATGGCGGCACCTGGACATTGAACGAAACAACAGGCGCTATCAACGATCAGAATGTAGATTTTGTAACTGAAACGGTGACTGTAAATTGCGAGGAAGGTGTAAATCCGGGCTGGTGGGGCGGATGGATGAATGACTCCTTTGCTCAGTCGTCGTTTTCCGGATCATCGTCATCGGCGCCCAGTTCCGGCGGAAGCAGTGGAAAAGCAGGCTCCATGGCGCGGTTTGCACTGCATCAGAACTTCCTATACACGGTAACGCAAAACAGCCTGCATCTTTTTGATGTTGCTATTCCCTCGAAACCAAAAGATTTCTCAACCATAAACTTCGGGTGGGGGATTGAGACCATTTTCCCGCACGATAACAAGCTTTTCATCGGCTCCAACACCGGAATGTTCATTTTTGACAACAGCAATCCGGCCGAGCCAAAACAACTCTCTACATTCCAGCACGGCCGCGCGTGCGATCCGGTGGTGGTGCAGGACAACATTGCCTATGTAACGATCAGGACCGGAACATTTTGCCAGGGATCGCAGAATCAGCTGGACCTCGTAGATGTAAGCAATCCTTCCTCGCCACAGCTTATCAAAAGCTATCAAATGGAAAATCCGCACGGTTTAAGCATTGACTCGCCCACATTGTTCCTTTGCGAAGGCGAGCATGGGCTTAAAGTTTTTGATGTAAAAGATAAATTCAAGATCGACAAAAATCTGCTTGCCCACTTCAAGGATATGGATGCCTTTGATGTGATCTCATTGGGAAAAACACTACTGCTCATTGGAAAAGACGGATTTTACCAATACGATTCCAGCAATCCGAAGGATCTGCGGCTGCTTAGTAAAATTCCGGTCGGCAAAGCGATCTAAGCATTCCTCTTCAAAACGATCCCGATGAAAAAGTTAGCATTTCTAATTATGGCAAGCTCCTTGCTCATGGCGAGCAGTTTGCATGCGCAGAACCACATTCCGCTGAAATACACGAACCATACCGAATTCGGTGGCCTGTTTGGCAGGGTAAAATATGACTTTCAAGGCAACAATGGCCAGAGCCAGGTGGACAACAGGTTAAATCTGACCTTACAGACATTCAACGGAGTCATGCTAAGTAAGCGCCTGGCTGCCGGTGTGACTGTGGGGATAGATTGGTATAAAACAGCGCTGCTGAATCCTATTTCAGCAGGAGTCAGATATGATCTGACGAACCAAGGCGACGTAAAGCTATTCGCAACGGCTGATGCTGGTTACGGCTTTGCATGGTTTCAGGATGACTCCGATGGTTTCGGAACCACCGGCGGGCTCATGTTGAATCCCGGCCTGGGCCTTCGCATGGGCAAGCCGGGCGGCACGGCAGTTACATTCACAATGAGCTATAAACGGCAGGAAGCGCATATTACCAAAGTCCCTCAATGGAATCAGCTGGAACGCTGGGAAGACCGAGTTTACAACCGACTAGCGCTCAGGTTGGGAATCAGTTTCTAGACCTGTGCAGCAGTTGCTTTACTTTTTATGTCGAAAGACTCAATTTCTCTCAAAAACATCGCTTCACCACGGTGATACCAGGCGCGGAATTTCTGCGCCTGGTCCAGGTGTTTAGGTAAATAGTCGAGGATAACAGAGAGGTCAAACGATCGCGAAGTGACGCCGGCACCGGAAATGACGCCGTCCATGGCATTACACTCCTGTTCAAAATGATTGGGAACGGGAACCATCATTACCGGCTTGCCCAGATACATCGCCTCGCAAACCGATTCAAAACCCGCCGTCGTCACCAGCGCAGTGCAGCTTGCCAGCATTTGGAGGTATTTTTTGCTGTTAATGCGATGAAAAGTTAATGTTTCGTCATAAACAAATTCATCGGAAACCTCCGCATTATCCCAAAAGCAATGCAATTTCACCTCAGGATGCGACAGGTGCCATTGGATAATTTGCTTGCTAAGGCTGTGATGTGTCATGTAAACCAGGAAGAAATTCTCCTTAATTGTCTGCATCTGAACCACTTCCTTGCGTAATAATGGTGGCACAACGGTTATTTTCAGGTCATTCCTCGATTCGATCTCCCGGAACGACAACGCCAGGCGCTTAACCGCAAGCCAGGACGTAAGTTTTGAATTGAAATTGATAATCAGCTGATTAACCTTGCTGTTTTTAGGAAAAATGAATTTCGGATGGAGTAGCAAATACTGATGCGCGACGCATACCATCGGAATTTTGGACCGATACAGCACATTATACAAGCCACTGAACGTCTCGTAAAAACTAATGATCAGATCTGGCTTAATGTCCTGAATTGTGTTGTGGATCAGGCGCAGCCCGGCTAAATAGGCGCTGTGATTTTTAAGCAAGTTGTAAACAGTGGCCTTTAAATTAATCCCCTCAGCCTGGCTGTTATAAACAATGTTAGGTGCAGAGAAATGAAAAACCGGTGCAGCAACCTGTTCCTCAAAAAACGCCGGAATAACGCGTCCGGGCGATACGCCAACCATGGCCGCTGCAACTTTATGTCCGGCATGGCGCAGAATTTGGCTCATTGAAATGGCTTGTGTCAAATGTCCACGACCTTCTCCCTGAACCAAGAAAAGGATTTTCATAGGAACCGCTGGTTTTTCCCCGGAAGCAAACTTGAAAATGCAACCTGCTTATCCATGCTTGCGGGGAAGTTTTCAATGATCGTTTTATTCGCCGATTTTTTGGAAAAACTTTTCTCCTGAACTGTATGCTGATCATAATACAGCAGGCTCCAGTTTCCTTCAAAATCTTCAACCAATGCGCTTAATGTTTCGACCCAGTCGCCGGAATTCATGTACATAATGCCATCGATTTCGCGAATTGCCGGGTGATGAATGTGCCCGCAGATCACGCCATCGCAATTTCTGGAACGCGCCAGCTCAGTAAGCTTCTCTTCAAAATCGGTCATGTAGTTCACCGCCATCTTTACAGACTGCTTAATGCGCTGCGAGAGTGAATAATACGATAACCCACGCCATTCGCGATATCGGTTATAGAGCTTGTTTACCCATAAAAGAAATGTATAACCCATATCGCCCAGGTAAGCGAGCCATTTCAGGTGTGTTGTAATAGAGTCAAAAACGTCGCCGTGTGTAATGTAATATCGTTGAGAACCTGAGGTGAGAATGTAATCTTTCCGGATCTGGAAGTGCTTTCCAAGCCTCAGAGGGATGATCTGATCCAGGAAATCGTCATGATTTCCGCGGATGTAAATCACCTTGGTCTTGTTTTCCTCGATCATCTTCAGAACCCGCTTGAAAAACATGGTATGCTTCCGTTTCCAGACCCCATATTTTTTCAGTTGCCAGGCATCAATGATGTCGCCGTTCAGGATAAGCTTTTTGCAGGAATAGCTTTTCAAAAAATTAGTAACCTCTTCCGCCTTCGAACCACCTGCTCCGAGGTGTAAGTCAGAAATGATGATTGTTCTGAAGTGAGTTGTATCTCCCATATTACAAATATTCTCATTTAACATTACCTGGATGTTACTGGCAGGTTATCAGATGGTTAAGAATTTGGTTGCAAACTCTTAAAACCGGCTTGTAGAAGTATTTAGGGGTTATTTGCGGTTACATATGAAATTCAAAAGAATACTTTTTTTATATTTGATTGAATATTTTTACAATCTATGAACCGACTTCTTCTCTTATTCTGCCTGTTCAGTGTATCTGTTTACGGGCAAAAAATCTACCTTCCCCACGAAGTTGAAAAGGGCGCGGAGCCAACCGGCGGAGTGTCGTATCTGAGCCAGTTTATTGCTTCCAATGTTCGGATTCCATTTTTAAGCGGAGTGAAGGGAGTCAATGGCCGGGTTTATGTTAAAGGCATCGTCGAACCCGATGGCAGCATGTCCCAGCTCGAAATTTCAAAAGGGCTGGATTCGCTGACGAATAAAGAAGCGATCCGCATTATGAGCCTGTATAAAGCCTGGAAACCGGCAACTTTGAATGGTGAGAAAGTGCGGCAGTCTATGATTTATCCCATTGCTTTTAAAACACCCCCAAATACCAGCTTCGACAGCACTAAATTCGCGATCGTTAACTATTTCGATGACCGTTACAGAATTGCCAAAGATCCTAAAAAGTATGAATACAGGAGCATAATGCCTGTTAATGAGCAAGGTTACATCAGCAGTGATGTTATTTATGAACAATTAAAAGGTTCGAAATGGAAAGAAGTAGCCCGGGTTCCCTTTAAAAAGAAAGAGATCTGGTATCATACGAATCTCTTGAATGACGCTGTCGACTCTGTGAAGGCCTATCAGGTGATTGCCAGGGACGATAACGAGGCAAGCCACTCATCGGAAGCCACATTTCAAATGAACGGGAAGTTGCTCGCCTATACAGAATATGGTGTTGGCAATAAAGCATCATTGATCAAAAAATATGACCTTAATGGTGTAGTTAGGGACATTACGGTGGTTTCTGATAGTGCGACCCTGCATTTGTCGTGGTATGACAATGGGCAGATCCAAACGGTTACAGAAATGCCGGCCGTGAAAAACAATGAATATCAGGAGCGAATGTTTTTTAATGCCTGGAACAGGGATGGAACACAGATTGTAAAGGACGGCGACGGTTACTGGAAGTCTGTAACCAGGATCAGCGCATCTAAATTACTCACCGAGGAAGGCGCTGTTTCAAAGGGCCGGAAGAGCGGGAAATGGCATGGGAAATGGGCAGACGGGACCCTGCATTATGAGGAAACATATGATGACAAAGGAAAGCTGCAGCAAGGCACCGCTTATGAGGATGGAGCGAAACGGACTTACGACAATGCAATCGTTCAGCCGCAGTTTAAGGGAGGACTCAACAAGTTTTATAAATTTTTAGCCGAAAACATCCAATATCCCATGGATGCAGCGCAAAGACGCATTACGGGTCGCGTTTATCTTTCGTTCGTGGTTTGTGAAGACGGCAGCATGTGCGACTATAAGGTTGAAAACGGCATCGGGTTCGGGCTTGACGATGAAGCATTGCGCGTGGTGAAAAAGATGAGCGGAATGTGGGAGCCGGGCATGATGCGCGGAAAAGTGGTGAGAGTAAAATACAATTTGCCCATCAATTTTCAAATGAACTGAATCAGGAGATCTGCCACTTATCCAATTCCAAAGCCGGTCAAAAGCTTTGGAATTTTTTTGTACCAAAAAATAGTTGAATGTGATCTGGATTTGATAATATTGTGATATCACTTTACTATCATAAATATGATCATGAATGAGAAAGAATTACGATCGTCCTCAGGCTATGCGCTCTTTGGGCTCGGCCTGCTTTTAATGTTTGGTGGCGTTGGTTTGGTTGCAGCAGCCGGCTCTGTGCTTGGCGGTGGCCTGGTTTTCGGAATAGGGTTTGTTATCCTGATTGGCCTCACGGTCATTAATCCCAATGAAGCCGTTGTGACCACCTTTTTCGGAGACTATATGGGCACCATGAAACAAAGCGGCTTGCGCTGGGTTAACCCACTGTTTCGGAGGAAAAAAATCAGCCTGCGTGCCAGAAACCTCAATGGTCAGAAATTAAAGGTAAACGACAAGCTTGGTAATCCGATCGAAATCGCCGCCGTGGTGGTATGGCGCGTGGGTGACACTGCAAAGGCATCTTTTGAGGTGGACGATTATGTAAAATATGTTGAAATCCAGTCGGAAGCAGCGGTAAGGCATCTCGCAGGAGTGTATGCGTATGACACAATGGAAGATGAAGACCTGCAAATCCAGGAAGTGACATTAAGGGACGGAAGCGGAAAAATCAATGAAATGCTGGAAGCCGAGCTGACCGAACGTTTGAGCCGCGCGGGCATTGATGTCCTGGAATCACGCATTAGTCACCTTGCTTATGCCCCGGAAATTGCAGGGGCCATGTTACAGCGCCAGCAAGCGTCGGCCGTTGTGGCAGCACGCAGGCAGATTGTGAACGGAGCGGTAGGAATGGTGGATATGGCTTTGGCCATGCTTTCCGAAAAAGGGATTGTCCAGCTCGATGAAGAGCGGAAAGCGGCTATGGTAAGCAATTTGCTTGTTGTACTTTGCGGTGAAAAAGCGGCAACCCCGATCCTCAACGCGGGCACTTTGTATCCTTAATATGGCAGAAAAAAAAGCATTTGTTTTACGCGTAAATCCTGATATGCTCAAAGAACTCGAAGCTTGGGCACAGCAGGATTTTCGTAGTTTGAATGGTCAGATCGAATTTTTGCTGAGCGAGGCGTTGAAAAAACAGAAGCGCTCCAAGGCAAAAGAGTAAAAATCGGATCGTTCTGACCAAATATATTAAGTTTGTGTAACTTAGTTGTCCTACTATCTATTTACCAAAATTTTCAGATGAAGCACTTTGTCAGCACATTAATCTTAATACTGCTTACTTTTCAAATTCAAGCCCAAATTCCGGATACATTTCAATGGCTCCCCGACGGAACCGGCTATCGTGATGTTACCGAGCAGGGAATTGTAGAAACTACATTGCCGTCCCGACAAGAAAAAGTGATCGTAGCACAGGATGTACTTAAAAAAGCAGATGGGTCTCCAATGGAAATCAGGAGTTACACCATGAGCCAGTCGGGTGATAAAGTGTTGATATACACCAATTCAAAGCGCGTATGGCGTTATCAGACGCGTGGGGATTATTGGGTTTTTGATGTTGCTGGTAAAACATTGAAACAGCTCGGCAAAGGATTGCCGGCATCCTCCTTAATGTTCGCAAAATTCTCCCCGGATGGGAAAAAAGCAGGTTATGTAAGCAAGCATAATGTCTATGCGGAAGACATTCAAAGCGGTGAAATAAAACAACTTACCACCGACGGCACCGACCGCGTCATTAACGGAACATTTGACTGGGCTTACGAAGAGGAATTCGATTGCCGCGATGGTTTCCGGTGGAGCGGCGACAGCAAATCCATCGCTTACTGGCAACTGGACGCGCGCAAGATCCGCAACTTCCTGATGATCAACACCACAGATTCTATCTACTCATTTAATGTTCCTGTGGAATATCCGAAAGTGGGTGAAACGCCTTCTCCTTATAAAATTGGCGTTGTAGACATTGCAAGCGCGCAAACCAAATGGATGAACATTCCGGGCGATCCGCAAAACACTTATGTGCCTCGAATGGAGTGGTCGGGCATGCCGAATGAGCTGGTGATCCAGCAATTAAACCGCAAACAAAACGAAAGCACACTGTTATACATTAATACAACCGACGGAAGTGCAAAACCATTTTACACAGAGAAAGACGCCGCCTGGATTGACATTAAAAGCCGTTGGGAAAATGACCCGATGGGCTGGGATTGGATTAACAATGGCAAGGAGTTCCTCTGGGTTAGTGAAAAAGATGGCTGGCGCCACACCTACCGCGTAAGCCGTGATGGGAAAAAAGAGACTTTGATCACCATCGGAAACTTCGATATGATCAATCCGGTGCGCATTGATGAGAAAAACAATGTCTACTACTTCACCGCATCGCCTGATAATGCTACGCAGACATATTTGTATAAAATTTCACTGGACGGAAAAGGGAAAGCGGAGCGCATAACGCCTGCCAATCAGTCGGGAACACATAGTTATGAGATTTCTCCGGGTGGAAAATTTGCCAGACATCAGTTTTCCAATGCCAAAACCGCCCCGTTACAGGAGTGGATATCTTTGCCAAAGCACGTTTCAATCGACCCGGCAAACTCCATTGCACAATCCACCGACAAGATCAATGCTGCGAAGTTAAACATTGAGTTTTTCAAGGTAAAAACCGCGGAAGGAGTTGAAATAGACGCCTGGATGGTGAAACCAACCAACTTTGACCCGGCTAAAAAATATCCGATCGTGTTTATGGTTTATGGTGAGCCAGCTGGAAGCACCGTGAAAGACGTTTATGGAACGGGCCGCAACCGCCTTTATTCAGGAAGCATGGCCGATGATGGTTACATTTATGCTTCTGTTGACAACCGCGGAACGCCGTCGCCAAAAGGAGCTGCCTGGCGGAAAGCGATTTATAAAAACATCGGAACAATCAACATTAAGGATATCGACGGCGCCGCAACGACCATGTTCAAGCAATATGCGTTCATCGACACCAGCCGCGTTGCCGTACATGGATGGAGCGGTGGCGGCTCGTCCACATTGAATTTGTTGTTCCAATATCCGCAGCATTTCAAAACCGGCATTGCCGTGGCCGCTGTGGCCAATCAGCTGACTTACGACAACATTTATCAGGAGCGTTACATGGGCGTTCCTCAGGAGAACCGCGAAGATTTTGTCAAAGGATCGCCGATTACGCATGCCAAAAATCTGAGAGGAAACCTGCTTTACATTCATGGAACAGGAGATGATAACGTGCATTATCAAAATGCTGAAATGCTTGTCAACGAGCTCATTAAGCATGATAAAGTATTCCAATTCATGCCTTACCCTAACCGCTCGCATGGCATTTCAGAAGGCGAAGGGACATCAAAGCATTTGAGAAGCTTATTCACGGATTATCTTAAAAAGAATTGCCCTCCGGGAGCAAGATAATGTTGAACTGCAAGCCAAAAGTTTGACCAGATGAAATATTTTCTAAGCATACTAGCAGCGCTGACATGTTCCGTCGGCGCTGTAAAAGCACAACTGAGCGAAGGAACAAAAGTAGGCGTAGCAACCGGAAAAGGCCTTAATACGGATAGATCCGGTGTTTTTTGGTCATCCCCGACCGAATCCTCCAATGTGATCGGCGACTTCTACATTGATTCATTATGGCACGAAGGATCCGTTAAGCTCAATGCACCTATGACCCAGTTCGGAGGCATGGAATCAGACAGTCTGGCGGGCATCACCATTCGCTATAATGTCCTGAACGATGAGTTGGAGGTGCTAGCCAAAAAGAATGACGTCCGGGTCATTAAATCCAGCTATATAAAGAGTTTTGAAACCAAAAATAGCGGGACGTCACAACGCTTCGTCAGCATCAAATCTCTAACTCCCGATACGGGTCTCCAAGGCGTTTGCGAAGTCCTCAGCTCCGGCAAACTAACCTTGATAAAACATTACAAACCCAAAATCACAAAACCCAACTACAACCCAGGCTTCGGAACCGGCCAGAAAAACACGATTGTGCGGCTGGATAGTGATTATTATGTGATTGCAAACAGCAAGCCAGAGAAGTTTAATGCTGGCAAGAAGGCTGTTTTGGCGCTGATGGCAGATAAAGAAAAGGAAGTTGAAGCTTACATAAAAGAAAACAAGGCCACCCTAAAGAGTGACCTTGATTTGAAAAACGTGTTTGATTTTTATAATAAGAAGTAGGCTTGACACTGTTCCTCTGTCTGTCAGCCTGAGCGGAGTCGAAGGCACGTCACCCAAGGAGTGACCTGCCTTCGACTCCGCTCAGGCTGACAGGGATGCTAACCTAACTACTTCCCATACAACTTCTTAGCAGCCGCTTCGTACTTATCGCCTGCACTCCACTGCGGAGCCACTTTCCGATCAGCAATTAAGCGAGTTGCATAAGCATAAGCCTGGCTGAATTTCAGTAAATAATTAAAATCAATCGTCTCAGGATTATCAGAAACCTGGTGATAGTTTTTCATGATATCACCATTGAATTCTTTAAAACCAGGCGTGAATGTGGGTGCAGGGATTCCTTCTTTTGCAAAGTTCACATTATCCGAACGGTCGAATAGGCCTTGTTCCGGCGAAGGATCGGCAAAAATGCCCAGGCCGAATGCTTTGCAAGCCGCCTCGATCTCCGCCCGCGCTCCGGTCCGGTCTAAGCCCATTACAGAAACAATGGTTGTGTCATTGTAACCTGCGCCGTCCGAGTTAATGTTAAAAATACATTTGTTCAAAGGCATTAGCGGATGAGAAGCGTAATATTTGCTTCCCAGCAAGCCAATTTCCTCGCCTGTCAATGCGACAATCAGCACTGAGCGCTTCGGCGGATTTTTGGCAAGTGCCTCGGCAGCAGTGAGTAAAGCAACGGTTCCAAAAGCATTGTCCCGCGCTCCATTGAAAATGCTGTCCTCCGCTGTGTAAGGTTGTCCACCTTGCTTTCCTATGCCAATGTGGTCATAGTGAGCACTTAATAACACATATTCTTCTTTCAGTTTTGGATCTGTCCCTGCAATGTAACCTACGACATTGTAGCTATTAACAGTCTGTGATTTCCGACCGGAGGTTTTGAACTCAACCTCTTTCGCGGCCCGCAATGCCCGTGCATATTTGGCTTCTTTACCATTGATCCAAACGTGCGGAATAGATTTTTCAGCTCCTGTTCCCTCGATCAACGACAATTTCTCACCAGAAAAGTTTTTGGTTACTACATTCCAGGGGATAGGTGCATTGAACAATTCAATCACCGCAATGGCGCCTTTATCCATCGCCGTTTTACGCTTTTCATTGGAAGTGTTGATAATTTCACGCGGCGTCTGCGTCTCTGCTGTGCCGCTTTCCACCAGCACAATCTTACCTTTCACATCCAGATCTTTATAATCGTCCTGATTTTTAACGGCATTAACCAAACCAAAACTCGCATAAACGATGGGCGCCTTAACAGTCATCTCATCGCCATTCATCAGGATCCAGTCCACGCCACTTTTCATCACCTCCGCATCCGCAATGATCTCCCCATTTCCATTAGCGCCCATTTTCTCAAAAGGGACATTCTGGAAATAAGTCGAATTATTTGTCCCATTTCCCGGAACCGGCACCACGCCCAGCTTCCTGAACTGCTCCGCAATGTACCGCGCCGCCACGAGGTTCCCCTGTTCCCCAGTCCTGCGCCCCAACAATTCATCCGCCGCCAAAAACCGCATATGCGCTTCGGTATCGGCCTTTTTTATCTGGAATTCGGGAAGGGAGTTGGTTTTCTTTTGAGCGTAGGCTGAATGGTTCAATAAAGGCAGACAGCAAATAAACAGGAGGAAGTTTTTATTAAATTTCATGGAGAAACTAGGTGCTTTAACTTTGAAAATTTTTGAGTTACAATATGATAATGTCTAAGGGACTCATTTTCTGAATACGACGAAAATCTGACTTGTTATAAGTATAAAACACGTCGCAATTCAAGCTTTCCGCAACCGCTGCATGGAGACAATCATTAATGTGTTTGAAACCAATTGACTCAGACAGTTGCAAAGCTCTCGGCAAATGCTGCTTATGAATGCTTGTTACATTCAGAGAAAGCAAATAATCAAGCTCATACTTAATTACATCGCTTTTCAAATCAAACCTTGCCAATCCATAACCAACTTCCTGAATGACAAGCGTAGAAATAACAAACTGATCCTCCGCAATTGCGCTCATTATCAGTTTGTTAGCTTGTTCGTGTTTTAGGGGATCTTGAATTACAGCATAATTAAAGATCACATCGGAGTCAAAATATTGCATTAACTATAAATTGATATCGCTGATCACTTCATTGAAATCCTTCTGATCCGAAATCACTTCGGAAGGACGATTTTTTCTGTGATCGAGAAATCTTTTTACCTCCGCATGCTTTGATTCAGAGTGACTTGTCTCAATGTCTTCAACAATTATTTTCACGTCCCGCTTACCAAAAATAGACTTAATAGATGTCAAAAACTTGGCATCGAGCTGAGATGTGTTGATTTGAATGGTGTGCTGCATAGCTGTATTTCTTGTTCTAACAAATATAGCATTTTCCGTAATAAATAGAAATGGCTGCTAACGACCATTTAAAATCACCGCCGCTTCCTTCGCGAAGTATGTTAATATGCATTTTGCGCCGGCTCGGCGGATGCTGGTGAGGACTTCCATCATGGCGCGGTCGCCGTCGAGCCAGCCGTTTGCTGCGGCGGCTTTTATCATGGCGTATTCGCCTGAGACGTTGTAGGCGGCGATGGGGATGTCGAAGTTTTCGTCCAGTTGGCGGATAATGTCGAGATAGGATAATGCGGGCTTAACCATCAGCATATCAGCGCCTTCTTCGAAGTCCAGCTGCGCTTCGAGCAATGCTTCGCGCTTGTTGGCCGGGTTCATTTGGTAGGTTTTTTTATCCCCGAATTTTGGTGCGGATTCCAATGCATCGCGGAAAGGTCCGTAGAATGCGCTGGCGTATTTGGCTGAGTAGGACATAATGCTTACGTCCGTAAAGCCATGATCGTCAAGATGTTTACGAATGTATCCAACGCGCCCGTCCATCATATCGCTCGGTCCCAGAATGTCGGCGCCTGCTTTGGCTTGCGCGAGTGACATGTTGCCCAGGATTTCCAATGTGGCGTCATTCAGGATCTTACCGTTTTCAACCAAACCGTCGTGACCATCAGAGCTGTATGGGTCCATGGCAACGTCCGTCATGATGACGAGTTCGGGAAATTTCTCCTTGACAGCGGTGATCGCTTTGAGATAAAATGTGTGCTCCTGATGACTTTCAGAGGCAAAACGATCTTTTTTGCTTTCGGGATAATTAGGGAAAAGGTCAATGGCGCGGATGCCCAGGTCTGTCACTTCTTTCAGTTCTTCCAGCAAATTATCCAGCGAATAACGGTGGATGCCGGGCATGGATTTCACCTCAATTTTGAGGTTTGTGCCTTCCTGAACGAACATTGGATAAATAAAATCAGAAACCTGAAGCGTCGTTTCCTGAACCAGATCCCTGATGGCAGAAGATTTTCTATTGCGTCGCGGACGACGGGTTATATTGATCATGATTGATTGGCTTGCGGCGATCAGCGGTCGGCTGTCGGCATTTTTACTATGTGACTAGGTAAAGAACCATCCGGAAAATGTTAGAGTTTCCGGCGAAAACGTTTTTTGAAATTCTTTACCCAAAATTAGAGGCCTGAATCAGCCCACCATCAACTTGAAACCCTCGCCGTGCAGGTTCATGATTTGGATAGAAGTGTCCTCACGGAGATATTTTCGCAATTTGGTAATGTAAACATCCATGCTCCGCGCATTGAAATAGGAATCATCACCCCAGATCGTTTTCAAAGCAAAACTGCGGCTGATCGGCTGATTGAGATTTTGGCAAAACAATTTTAACAATTCCGACTCCTTACTAGTCAATCGCACCGATTTATCATTTGCAGAAAGCTGCTGATGGTCATAATCAAATGTGTATTGACCCACCTGAAATGTCTTCGCTTCTTCCGGAGCGTCGGGCTGTTTTTTATAGCGGCGCAAAATGGCTTCAATGCGTAACAATAACTCTTCCCTATCAAACGGTTTTGTTACATAATCATCTGCGCCCACCCGAAAACCCTGCATGGTGTCCTCTTTCATGGACTTTGCCGTTAAAAAGATAATGGGCACGTCACGACCGGTCATTCTCACTTCCTTAGCAAGAGAAAACCCATCTTTTTTAGGCATCATCACATCGAAAATGCAGAGGTCGTAGGATTTGTCTACAAATGATTGCCAGCCTTTTTGCCCATCAGTAGCTAAATCGGTAGGAAAGCCTTTATCTATCAAATATTCCTGAAGCAAAGATCCCAGGTTGGCATCGTCCTCGACGAGTAAAAGATTCGGCATGGGGAAGGATAATTAAATTATGTTTGCAAGATAATATTGATAAACCTTCTTAACTCATAAAAAATGTTAAAATTCCTACTTTGGATTGTTGGAATCATCGCGGTCCTGGGCATCGTTTACCTCGTCGGACCGAAAGTGCCGGAGGCGGAACTCACGCCCGTTTTGCCTGCGGTAACCAGTAATTTGACCGCATTGGAACAAGAAATTAACCAAACCGAAAAAGCCACACCCAACATTAAACCCGATAATGAAGCCCGCATTATCTGGGCCGATTCGTCCAAAAAGCAGAAAACACCTTATAGCGTTGTCTACATTCACGGCTTTGGCGCCAGCTGGGCGGAGGGTGATCCTATTCATAAGGATTTAGCCAAAAAATACGGCGCGAACCTATACGTGGCGCGTATGCACGACGCCGGCATTGCGGATACGAACGCATTGAAGGATCTTACGCCTGAAAATTTCCTGGAAGGGGCAAAACGCGCATTGGCGATTGGTAAAGTGCTGGGAGACAGCGTGATCATGATCGGGACATCTGCGGGAGGCTTGCTAACCACTTATCTCGCGGCCACCCATCCTGAAATCAAAGGCGTCGTGCTTTACTCGCCTTGTATTGAGGTCAAAAACTCAACATTAAAGCTCATTACGCGTCCCTGGGGCAAGCAGATTTTGCATAAAGCCATCGGCGAATACAGCAAGTCACGGGACAGCATTCCAGAGCGTGCGCAATTTTGGTTGCAGGGCTATCATACCAATGGCCTCATTACATTACAGCAAATGATGGACGCTATTTCCCGGCCGGAGGTTTTTGAGAAAATCAAGATGCCAATTTTTGTGGGTTATTATTACAAAAACGAAGAGGAGCAGGATCAGGTGGTTTCGGTAAAAGCCATTGAAAAAATGTTCCCGGAGCTGGGCACGCCCGATAATCAGAAAGTTTTGAAAGCATTTCCCGAGAGCGGCGACCACGTAATTGCATCCCGGTTGCGCTCGAAGGATCTGAAAAGCGTGTATGACGCCACAGACCAGTTTTTTCAGCAAAAGCTGCACCTTAAACCAGTAGAAAATAGCGTTTTACAGCCTTGATTTAATGGCTTTCGAAAACCGGATCGGGCAAAGGATCTGGTTTAGGAAACCAAAAATGCTTTACTTTGCCGCCTTAAACGGACTATCCTAATTAATCAATTATAAAAGGAAAACATGGCTTACGGTTTATTAAAAGGAAAAAGAGGAATTATCTCAGGTGCATTGGATGAAAATTCCATCGCCTGGAAAGTCGCACTGAAAGCGAAAGAGGAAGGAGCCACATTCACATTGACCAACGCGCCGATTGCCATGCGAATGGGCGCAATCAATGATCTGGCCAAACAATGCGACGCACAGATTATTCCCGCCGATGCCACTTCTGTTGAGGATATCGAAAATCTTTATACACAGTCCATGGAAATTCTGGGCGGAAAAATCGATTTCGTCCTGCATTCGATAGGAATGTCTGTCAATGTTCGTAAAGGAAAATCCTATGGAGACCTGAACTACGAATGGATGCAAAAAGGCATTGATATTTCTGCAATTTCCCTACATAAATTTTTACAGGTTGGCGAAAAGCTGGACGCGATCAATGAGTGGGGATCGGTTGTAGCGTTATCCTACATTGCAGCACAGCGCACGTATTCTTTTTATAGTGATATGGCGGAGGCCAAAGCGATGTTGGAAAGCATTGCACGCAGCTATGGCTACCGTTACGGAAAAGCGAAGAATGTTCGTGTAAACACCATTTCCCAGTCACCTACCAAAACAAAAGCTGGTTCAGGAATCGAAGGTTTTGATGCATTTTATGACTTTGCTGAGAAAATGAGTCCATTAGGAAACGCAACGGCCGACGATTGCGCGAATTATGCAATCACACTGTTCTCCGATCTGACGAAATTTGTGACAATGCAAAATCTCTATCACGACGGTGGTTATTCGTCAACCGGGATCTCAGAAGAGCTGGTTACAATGATCCAGAATCAGCATAAATAACATTTCACAAAATACATTGCAGAAACCCTTCAAGGCACACGTTTTGAGGGGTTTCTGTTTTTATATAAAATAATGCAGCCGATCGTCCGTTTCGCGTTGTGTAATATTTGTGAACCAGTTAGTTTCGCTCAACAATTTAACCCTATGGATTTAAAGGTGACTATGCCTGTTTGGAAGACTTTCAATGCACAGTGGAAGCTGCTGCTGCTATCGGTAATAATGCTTTCGCTGGGCTCCTGCGGAGGTGATAAAGAACAAGAAAAACCAGCCGCTCCGGATGCGCCGATGTACACATTGGTCTTTTTAGACAAAACGCAAAGTGTACATGTGGACAAGGCCTATGTTAACGATAAATATCGCCAGGCGCTGACCGATATCATTGAAAATAACATGAAGAACAAGGGTGATAAGCTGGAAGTCTATTTTATACACGAAAACACATCCAAAGCCCGCGCATTATCGCTTACTGTAAGAAGTGAAAAAGATAATGTAGAAGGCGTTAATGCCACAGACCGCGAAGGCATTGAAACCGCATTTCAGCTTTCGTTGCAAAAAGAAAAGGGAATCTATCTGAGACAATTGCTGGCCAAGCTTAATCAGCAAAATACAGGTGCTTCTAACCAATCGACCGACATTTGGGCGAGTTTGCCCGTCATTGCCAAAGCAGGCGAAAGCGGTTCGGAAGTAAAAGTCTACTATTTCAGCGACATGGTAGAAAGCGTAAAAGGCGCCGACCGCCGCGATTTCCACATCAAACCCCCAAAATCCGACTCCGAAGCCGAGCAGGATGCGAAAGAGGACGTGAAACAATTGGAAAAATACACCATCGGCTCACCGCAGGTAACAATAGTCTCACCTTTCGAAGCCACCGCATCAAGCAAAGAAAACAACCCCCACGTCACACATTACTGGCAAACGTTATTTCAGGAACTGGGCGGGGTAAGTGTAGAGGAACTTTGAGAACCTAATATGTTTTGAAGTACTGTCAAATATTCTTTATTGTCAAAAATGGCTCTGATAGGAATTTGAAAGCCTTCAATTGCGAAGCTTCTCACATCACCTTGTGCAGATTTTAGAATTAGCTGATATTCCTTTCCTAATAACTGATACTGCTCTAATGTTTCATGTTCTGGATCAATTATCCAGTATTCCCCAATTCCGTGCGCTTGATAGTCCTGAAACTTCAAGCCGCGATCAATGGCTTCTGTGGAGTCGGAAAGTACTTTTATGACAAGGTCAGGCTCTGGGAAATACAGTTGATCATCGGTGAATTGAGCCGACTTTTTTTGGCGAAAAAAGCAAATGCCCGGCAGATAGTCATTGCGGGTTAACGAGATCATTAACCTTTGAGATCCGACAAAACCGAGTTCCGACTTATCTACATATATATTGAGAAGACAGAGTAGCAATCCCGTCACTTGATTGTGTCGCATTGTTACATTTGACTGAACAACAATTTCGCCATTGATAAATTCAACGTTGTCGTTTTCGGCGATGGCGTCATAAAATTTTAGCCGGTTTTCTTTCTCTCGGTCTAATGCAGATTTTATTTCTTCGATAATAAGGTAAGCATCAGGCCGGTCTAAGATTTCAGAAATAATAGTGCTTCTCATATCCTTTCTTATTAGTGTGTTTTCAAATTCAAAAATGTATATAAAAGTAGTTTTTAGCTCTTACCCAGCCCAATTCTCCCGATCCAGACTCCTATACTGAATCGCCTCAGCAAGATGCTGCACTTGAATGTCAGCGCTGCCGGCGAGGTCGGCAATGGTGCGGGAGACTTTTAGGATGCGGTCGTAGGCGCGGGCGGAGAGGCCTAGGCGTTCCATGGCGGTGCGAAGGAGGGCTTTTCCGGGGTCGGAGATAATGCATATTTCCTTGACCATTTCAGGCGACATCATGGCATTGGAATAAATTTCCTTATTATTCCTGAACCGTTCCGTCTGCATTTCGCGGGCTTTGATCACGCGGGCGCGGATCTGCTCGCTGCTCTCGGATTTGCGCGTGGAGGCAATCTGATCAAAGGAAACGGGGGTAACCTCTACGTGTAGATCAATGCGGTCCAGGAGCGGGCCGCTGATTTTGTTGAGATATTTCTGAACAACGCCCGTTCCGCAAACACATTGCTTTTCAGGGTGATTGTAGTAGCCGCAGGGGCAAGGGTTCATGCTGGCGATAAGCATGAAATTGGCTGGAAACTCAACCGTCATTTTGGCTCTCGAAATCGTTACTTTCCGTTCTTCCAATGGTTGCCGCATCACTTCCAGCACCGAACGTTTGAATTCGGGCAGCTCATCCAGGAATAGTACGCCATTATGAGACAGTGATATTTCTCCTGGCTGCGGAAAGCTCCCGCCGCCAACCAGCGCCACATCGCTGATAGAATGGTGTGGTGCCCGGAAAGGCCGCCTGGAAACGAGTGTAGCGCTTTTTCCAAGCTTACCGGCAACGGAGTGGATTTTTGTTGTTTCCAAAGCTTCGGGCAAGCTCAGTGGCGGCAGAATGCTCGGGATACGCTTCGCTAACATTGTCTTCCCGGCTCCCGGCGGGCCGATCATAATTGCATTGTGGCCGCCAGCGGCGGTAATTTCAAGCGCCCGCTTAATGTTCTCTTGTCCTTGAACGTGCTCAAAATCAGCATCGTACTCATTCTGCGATGTGAAAAATAAATCACGCGTGTCCACAACGATGGGCTGAACATCGGATTTGCCTTCAAAAAAAGCAATGGCGTCCGCGAGGGTTTCCACAGGAATGACGTCAACATTGTTTACAATTGCAGCTTCATGCGCATTTTCGGCCGGTAGGATAAACCCTTTATAGCCTTGCTTGCGTGCTTCTATGGCAATCGGCAAGACACCTTTGATGGGTCTTAAAATGCCATCCAGTGAAAGTTCTCCAAGAATAATGTAGTCTTCGAGATTGTGCCGGCAATTTAGCTGTTCCGAGGATTGGAGAATGCAGAGCGCAATGGGCAGGTCATAGGCAGAGCCTTCTTTGCGGATGTCGGCCGGGGCGAGATTAACCACCAATTTTTGCCGCGGCATTTTGTAGCCATAATATTTGAGCGAGGCTTCAACGCGCTGCTGGCTTTCTTTTACAGAACTATCGGCCAGCCCGACCATATAAAAGCCCATCCCCTGGGCCACATTTACTTCGATCGTAGTGATCGTCGCATCCACGCCGTAAACGGCACTTCCGTAAGTTTTGGCAAGCATGTGTGTGTAGTTTAGTTTTTGGCAAAAATAGCAGGAAATCGGAAAAAGAAATCATTAATCCAATAATGCTTGCCAAAAACTGCTAACCACTTGTTACTCAACGACAGCCGAAACGCAAATGTATGTTGGGATAATTCCGGTGGCCCTTATACGGACCTCTGCGTCTTCCGCTTGCGTATTGCCAGTGAGCACCAGGGCAGTGTCTAAACCAAATTTATTACCACCCAAAATATCTGTGTGCAATGTATCGCCCACCATCAGAATGTTCTGCTTATTGACATTAGGATAGTTCTTAATGTGCTGGTAAGCAAAAATAAACATCTGAGGATCAGGCTTTCCGAAGCGGATGAATTGCCGGCCAATGGTGTCTTCAATCATTTTCGCCAACGCCCCAACAGCAATAGATAAGCGGCTTTTTGAAGCAGGGTAAGTCTTGTCCGTGTTGGCTACAATCACAGGAATGTTGCGTTTTCGAAGCAAATTTAATGTTTTGGTCAAATCCGTATTCCAGTCGAAACCTTCATCGTCCAGAAAAACCAATGCATTAACATCATGAACTGCATTAAGATCCAGCTCTCTGATTGACAGCGTTTTAAGATCAGTGGAGCCAATGTAGTGTGCAGAGTTATCCGTTCCCAGATAGGCAACCACGCCTTTTCTCACCTTTAATTCAAGATATTCTCTCGCCAACATTCCCGAAGAAATGATACGGTCGGGCGTAACGTCGTCGATGCCCAGCTTAACATAGGATTCTGCCAGCTGTTCAGGGCTCCGCGATGCATCGTTGGTAACTACATAAAAGTCCTTACCCGTTTCGCGAAGATAGGCAAATGTGTTCTCAATGCCCGGGATAAGGCCATTATAGGTTTTAAGAACACCAAAAGCATCAAAGAAAATTACTTCATATTTTGAGATTACAGACTTAAAATTGTCAAGGATCATTATGGGTGGTGTCTTAGGAGTGAATAAAATGCGAGCGGAAATCGGGTTATAAATTAAGCGCTCTCAGGATCTTGTCTTCGTCAAAACCTTCGATGGAAGGGAAATAAAGTTCGTATGCTTCCTTTTGTAATTTCGTGCAATAGGACCTGTGGAAGAAATATTTACCATATTTAATCACATAATTCAGAATGAAAAACCGGTAGGCTTCTTTCATAAACCGTACTTCATTCACCGTCAGTGGGTAAACCTGATGGTATTCTTTCAAAAAAATCATAAAACGGTCCTCCATCAATGGCCCCAGCAGATAGCTAAAAACCGTCCGGTCGCCTACATTGGAACAGACCCTCGCGAAAAAGTAAAAGTCCATGATCCTGGACGAAACGCGGAACCAGTCGTAATCCCACCGGGAATATAGTTTCAAATCATCGGTAACTGAAAAATTGCCAATATTCCAGTCGACAAAAACGGGCATTTTATCAAATGAGCTGACATTCAGGCGCTGGATATTTTTCATGAAAATATCGCATTGCTTTCGTAACAGCTGGATGTAGCCGCGATGCTCATACTGCCCGGTGTCTGTGTCCAGAATTTCCAGCAAATGCTGAATGTCCGTGCGCAGGTTCTTGGAAGACTTTGGAATGGATTTTCCCGCCCGCAGGCAAGCAAGATGAAATTTTGCTGTCTCGTTTCCTAACTTCTTGATTTGTTCATCATTAAGTCGTTTCGGCAGCCGGTTCATCGCCCGGATCGGATTATAAAAAACGACCCATGTATCTACAAAATCTTCCTGATAGCGATAAGTATAAACCTGGTTGTTTTTTACCAGCGACCTGGCAAGCACATTCTCAAAAGGGTAGAGCAAATTATTGGCAAGCGCCTGAATGATCCTGTGGTCTTCTTTGAAATGCTCATATTTGCCAAAATAGGACAGTTTGGCAACAACAATATCGTCGTTATCAAGCGTCACACGAAAGACGTGATTCGTTGACACTTTGGCACTTATATCTTCAACAAACTTAACTCCAATCGAATTATCAAACCCTGCCCAGGCCTTCCGGATAATTTCAGGATAATCTTTTAAACGCATTTATTCTATTATTTGGGCATTGCAAAATGTTGATGCTATGCTCTTTAAGAGCTCAATTCAATTTCAAAGTTAGCAACTTCGGGGGAGCGGACACGAGGCATATATCGAAACTTTGAATAATTTTGCAGGTCAATTTTACCATATACATTTTGTTCTTCTACTTCTCCCGTTTCCTGGTTCGACTAGCATTGCCGATTTATTTAAAAAAGCTTTGTGTAAAAGGCTTCGAGAAGCTGCACAAAGGACCAGTGCTGCTAGCTTCCAATCATTCAGGCTCGTTTTTTGACGCTGTCGTAATTGGCTCAATCATGACACAGCCTATTTTCACGCTTACCCGTGGCGATGTTTTCAAGAAAAAAGCGGCAGCGTTCTGGCTCCGGCAAATCAAGCTTATCCCGGTTTTCAGAGGGTCGGAAGGTCGTCAATATGTCAAGAATCATGATATTACCGTCAAGGAAGGTTATGATGCCATGAAAGGCGGCGGAGCAGTGATTATTTTTTCGGAGGGCGTTTGTGTGAACGAATGGAATTTGCGTCCGTTGGGAAAAGGCACAGCGAGAATGGCTTATCAAACCTGGTATGGCGATGATCCGCTTAAAAATATGGGTGTTGTGCCAACAGGCGTCAACTACGAACACTTTCGTGGTCCAGGAAAAAGAGTCTCTCTTCGCTTCGGAGAGGCTATTTTGATTCATGACATCAAAACGGACCCGCAAGAATACGAAAGATGGTTACGCGAATTCAATGAGATTCTAGAACGGAAAATGAGTGCCGAAGTATGGAGTATCCCTGCTGACATTTCAAAAGCGGAACGTACACAGCGATTAAATGCACTATTTGGCGATTGTCCGCTTCCACCTGGTGGTAATGCGATTCAGAAAGCCATCGGCTGGTTCGGGCGCGCAATTCATCGCCCTTTATATCATTTTTTTGAAAGAAAAACTGCCAAGCTAACCGCCAGGTCTGTGTTTTATGACTCGGTCCTGTTTGGCTTGCTAATGTATTTATATCCCACGATCGTTGTTTTACTGTCGCTGATCGCCGGGTTGATTTTTGGCTGGGCTATGGGGCTGGCATTGTTCTTCATACTGCCTATACTAGCCTGGTTTGCAGCAAGATACTAGACTTTCCAAGTTTATAAACCTGGAAAGTCTATGGCTTGTCGGTCAATCCTTCACCCGGCTCAAACCCATCAATTTCAGCATCCAATCGGGTAAAGGTTTTTGATGCTTTCTCTTCTGAATGTCCAGGAACCAGCCTATTTTCTTCAAAATGGGCAATTTATGCGTTTCCACCAGCTCGATCAATGTGCCGTCCGGATCTTCCAGGTAGGCGAAGCGACCCGCAGCCGATTCCATACCGAATGATCTTTCGCTGTCGATGGTGAATGGATATCCTTGTGACTGCAGTTTGGATTTTAATGTATCCATGTCAATTGTATCAAAGCACAAATGGATAAATCCGCAGTCTCCCCAGAACCGGTTTTCGAAGATTTTATTAGGCGTACGGTCCAGCGCCTGCACAAGTTCAATCTGAACGTTACCCAGCAAACGGCTGAATGCACCATGCGGCGTAAACTTTTTTCTTAATAACACCCTTCTGAAACGCTGTCCTTTAACCGATGCTGGAATGTCTTCAAAAACACCCGTTTCATCATAAACGACTTCCAGCGGTTGAAGTAAATTTTTATAAAAAACGAGCGATTGATCCATGTCAGAAACGCCCACAACAACGCCTGAAACGCCGCCAACCGGTTTTTCGGTTTTTTGAAACCACGTTTCGTCGCTTGTAATTTGAAATGTATTTCCATAAGGATCATTGGCCCAGAATCCCTGTCCTTCCGGCAGCGAAACCAATGGGCCTACAGTCTCTTTGGATTGGCTTTTTAACCATTCGTGTGCTTTTTTAACATCGGGCGCCTTAAAACGAATGGCATTGATGCCGAGATCTCCGATTTCAATCTTGAAATTCGCGGGCTGCGACTTTCTGCTCGTAAATGACCAGATTTCCAGTCCGCCTCCACCAGCCAGGTTAATAGCCAAAACGGCATGTCTTTGATGCACTTCTCCACGCGTATAAGGTGTCATCAGCGGCGCCTCGGCCTTTTCATCAAACACGGGCACATCAAAACCAAGCATCTTACGATACCATTTCCATGCGTCTGGCACATTCTGAACACCAATTCCTACCTGTTGAATCCCTGAAATCAGCGGAGTACTCATTCGTTAAAAATTATGATTAGTTAAAGGCTTAATATTTCAATTCCGGGGTTAAGCGGACGACAATTTTACAAAATAAAACGCAAACCAGGCAGCTGTAAGCGCAATTGAGGTGAAAATGTGGAGTGTGGAAAAATTTTCTTGGGATACAGAACCTCATTGCATATTTGATAAACATAATAATTCATATCTTTAAATGAGATTTCCAGAATATTATTTCTAAAAACCTGGATATCAACGCATCCATTATGGTGCATTCGTCGTATGTGTTACGAGCGCTGTCTCACAAAATAGTAGAATGAACGATTCCGTAGTCATTGCCCCAATTAGTGAAAGTTTAAGTGAATTTTTGAGTTCGTCTGAGTATTCCAAGGTTTTTGTAATTGCGGATAACAATACAAAAAAGCATTGTTACCCATATTTTAAGGCGATTTTACCAGCGCATAGCATTGTAAGTGTGCCCAGCGGAGAATCGAATAAATTGTTGTCGACCTGTGAGAGAATATGGGATGCGATGACAAAAGAATCTTTGGACAGGCATGCTCTGGTGATCAATGTGGGCGGCGGAGTGATTGGTGATATGGGCGGTTTTTGTGCGGCAGTTTATAAGCGTGGAATAGATTTTATACAGGTGCCGACGACTTTGCTTTCGCAGGTTGATGCAAGTGTTGGAGGTAAATTAGGTGTTGATTTTCAAGGTTTTAAAAATCACTTAGGTGTTTTTACGCTGCCTCGAAAAGTGTTGATAGACCCTGTTTTTTTAAAAACCTTACCGGAAAGGGAAATCAGGTCCGGGTTTGCAGAAATTATCAAGCATTGCCTGATTGCAGATGCAGCGAAATGGGAAGAGATCAGGTCAAAGGATTTTGAAGAACAAAACTGGACAGATCTGATCGCACATTCTGTAAAGATCAAGCAATCGGTTGTAGATCAGGATCCTACGGAGAAAGGTTTGCGCAAAATATTGAATTTCGGACACACGCTCGGGCATGCCGTAGAGACTTATTTTCTAAATAAACCTGCGAACCAGAGGTTGTATCACGGGGAAGCGATTGCAGTGGGGATGATCATGGAAAGTTATCTTTCCTTCTCCCGAAAAATGATTGACCAGCAGACGCTTACAAATATTGAAGAGTTTCTTTTTGCTACTTATGGCAAAGTGGACATAAAGCAGGAGGATATCGAAGAGATCATAAACCTGACCCGTCAGGACAAGAAAAATAAAGGAAAAGAAGTGCGGTTTTCATTGCTAAAAGGAGCAGGGCAATGTGCATTTGATATAGTGGTGTCTGCTTCTGAAATGCGTAAATCAATAGCTTATTATTTGGGATAGTTTTTAAAAATATCTGGCATAAGCTGTTGGTTTTGATGGATTTGTATAAATACATGCTTGATACATATTTTCATAAACCTGACAAATTAAATGCTTATGCTAAGGTCAATTTTTACTTATGCCGCTTTACTCCTAGTCATCATTATAGCGGGCTGTTCCAGTGGTCGGAAAGTTTTTGTGGAGCATGATTACAGCTACGAGACCAACTTCAAGGATTATTCTTCCTATACTTTCCTGGAATGTGAACGCGACACCAACAATCTCTGCACAGAGATCTACGAAGCCATCCGCCGCCAGATGCAGGTGCGCGGCTACAAGCTAACGGCTGAAAAACCAACATTACTTGTTAACTACGGGATTTTCTACGACAACCTGCGTTACCAGGGCTATATGCAACCGGTAATCAAAAACTGGGTCGACACAGAAAATGACGGCTTCCGTTATGAGCCGATTAAATACGCATTGGATAAAGGAACATTGATCGTTTCCCTGATCGACGCCGAGAGTGACCAGGTTGTATGGAGAGGCTACGCGTCCGGAATTTTCAAAGGCGTAGAAACTTCCAATAACCATTACAGAAGCGTGGTAAGAAGGATCTTCGACCAATACCCGCTCTTTGCAAAGGGATATGATCCGAGGAGATATAGCGAGGCAGTAGGGCGGTAACCTACATTGTCACACTGAGCGTTACATACCCTGTCACACTGAGCGGAGTCGAAGTGCTTGCACGATGTACCTGCACTTCGACTCCGCTCAGTGTGACAGAGAAGGCGCGCTAATCCTGGGTAACGCGCCTTCGACCGCCCGGCGGCCCGGTCCGCTCAGGCTGACAGGGCATCAATAGCTTACCTTAACTTCAAAGTCGCCAGCGTCAAAATCGCCAGAATAATCCCGACAATCCAGAACCGGGTTACAATTTTCGATTCGTGGATGCCTTTTTTCTGGTAATGGTGGTGCAAGGGAGACATTAATAGCACCCTTCGGCCTTCGCCGTATTTACGTTTGGTCCATTTGAAATAGCTGACTTGGACGATTACGGACAGGTTTTCGGCAATGAAAATTCCGCACATGAATGGGATAAGCCATTCTTTGCGGATGGCTAATGCTATGACAGCAATTACTCCCCCCAACATCAAGCTTCCGGTGTCGCCCATGAAAACCTGGGCAGGATAAGCATTATACCAGAGAAACCCGACGCAGGCGCCTATAAATGCGGCGCAAAAGATCACCAGCTCTCCCGAATTCGGGATATACATGATGTTCAGATATTGCGAAAATTTCGTATTTCCGGACAAATAGGCCAGAACGCCGAGCGTAAGCGCAATGATCCCTGAAACACCTGCGGCTAGACCATCGATTCCGTCGGTAATGTTGGCTCCGTTGGAAACGGCGGTGATGATGAAAATAGCGATGATTGTGTAAATAACCCAGGTGTATTCTTCTGGTAACCAGCCGAATAGTAGGGCTTTATAGTCAAATTCGTTGTTCTTGATAAATGGGATTGTCGTTACTGTCGGGTGAATAATGTCGCGGTAACGCTGGATTTCGCCCAAATTAGAGCTCAGCAATGGTTGTTCGTAAATTCTGATCCTCACATTGTCATTAAAAGAAAGCGTAAGGCCTACAATGACGCCCAAACCAACCTGCCCTACAATCTTGAACCGCCCATGCAAGCCGTCTTTGTTGTTTTTGAATTTTTTCAAATAATCGTCCACAAACCCGATCATTCCTGTCCACAGCGCAGTAATAATGAGGAGGACAATGTAGACGTTAGTCAGTTTTGCGAACAGCAGCACGGGAATGAGCAGTGAAGCCAAAATAATGAACCCGCCCATGGTCGGCGTTCCTGCTTTTTCCATCTGCCCGGCTAATCCCAAATCCCGGATCGTCTCGCCCATTTGCTTCTTTCTCAGGAAGTTAATAATGGTTTTTCCGTAAGTGGCGGCGATGAAAAGGGATAGAACCGTGGCTCCCAGCGCCCTGAATGAAATATATTGGAAAACACCCGCTCCGGGGATATTGAAGTGCTTGTCGAGATAATCGAATAAGTAATAGAGCATGAATAATGTATTGGGGATGACTTTGCAAAGTTGGTTCTTTTCAAAGACTACGCAAAAAGGCAATTGTGATTTTTGGTGCCAATATCAGGAATAACGTTTGGCAAAAGCTTCCAGCAAAACTTCCTTATCATCAAAATGATGCTTAACACCCTTGATTTCCTGATAATTTTCATGGCCTTTCCCGGCAATTAAAATAATGTCTTCCGGATTCGCCTCTTCAAAAGCCCTGTTAATTGCCTCGTAACGATCCTCAATAACCGATGTTTTTTTGTAGTCCAGTGGCGGAACTCCCTTTCTCATCTGTTCCAGAATATCCATAGGCTCTTCGTAGCGTGGATTATCCGATGTCAAGATGACCCGGTTGCTCAGTTTACAAGCAATAGCAGCCATTTTAGGCCTTTTTTCTGCATCCCGGTTCCCGCCACAGCCTACAACCGTGATCACTTTCTCATTGCCGCTCCGCAAATGATTGATGGTTTCCAGCACATTTTCCAAAGCATCCGGCGTATGCGCATAATCGACGATCCCCACAATGTTATCCGCAGAATGGAATTGCTCAAAACGTCCGGGAGGGCTTTTCAGGTTCGAAAGTTCGGTCAGCACCGACTCTGGTTTTTCACCCAAAAGAACCGCTGCTCCATAAACGGAAAGCAAGTTATAAGCATTAAACCGGCCAATAACCCGGAACCAAACTTCCTGATTATTAACCTCCATATGCATGCCCGCCAGCGTATCAGAAATAATTTTTCCTTTAAAACTGGCAAGCGTCTGTAAAGAATATGTTTCGACTTTGGCTTTTGTGTTCTGGACCATAACCGCGCCGCGGCGATCGTCGACATTCACGAGCGCAAAGGCAGTTTTAGGAAGTTGGTCGAAGAACCCTTTTTTTGCTTTGATATAATTATCGAATGTCTTGTGGAAATCGAGGTGATCGTGGGTGATGTTGGTGAAAATACCTCCTGCGAAGTGCAAACCGGTAATTCTGTGTTGTGCAACAGCATGAGAGCTTACCTCCATAAAAACGTGGCTGCATTTGTTTTTCTGCATTTGAGCAAGCAAATGGTTCAGCGCAACAGCATCGGGGGTCGTGTGTGTAGATGGGATAACTTCATCCTCTATCTGGTTCTGGACCGTCGAAATCAGGCCGCAGCGATAGCCGAGTGCACGGAAAAGCTGGAAGAGAAATGTAGCGACAGATGTTTTACCATTTGTGCCGGTTACGCCTACTAATGTGATCTTTTGAGAAGGATGGTTATAAAATGCAGCGGCAATAAGCCCCATCGCTTCCGCCGAATCCGGAACCTGAATGTAAGTAACATTGTCACTTATTTTTTCAGGAAGTTCTTCACAAAGAATAGCAGTCGCTCCAAGCTCCGTTGCAGTCCCAATGTACTGATGGCCATCCGTTTGCGTTCCCCTGAGCGCTACGAACAGGCTTCCGGGCATAACCCTTCGGGAATCCAGAATGATGCTTTTAATTATTACTATATCAGAGCCGGTAACATTTGCGCCGGCCACGCCGATCAGGATATCGCTTAAAATTTTTTCTGGGGTGCTCTCCATGAAGGAATTACTGTAATGTTAATAGGATCGTTTTGTTGCCGGCAGCGCTGGTTCCGGGTGGCAGGGATTGCTCCACCACTTTGCCCGAACCTTTAAATGTGACATTGAATCCTTTATTTTCCAAAATATACAACGCATCACGCATGGCCATACCCTGTAAATCAGGCACATCCCTTGAACTCATATTGCGTGACTGCCAATTGGTTTTTCCCTTTTTCAGAAGCGATGCAGCGGCATATTCGCTGCCTTCCGGAACGGGTGTCAGTTTGAGTTCTTTGCTGATAATGTTCAGATCTGCTGATCTTCCCGCCCATTTCACGTCTTTCGACGTTTCAGGCAATGTGTCTTTGATCGGTTTTTGAATGCTAACATCGTAGGCGTAAATCCGGTCGGCAACTTCTTTGAAAACCGGCGCAGCAACACTTCCTGCGTATAATGTATAGTTGGCTCCCGAGCCCTGAGGCGTATCAATGATCACAATAGCGCTGTATTTGGGCTTATCAGCAGGGAAATAGCCTGCAAATGACGTGTAATATTTTCCGGGAGTATAAATGCCATTGATCAGCTTCTGTGCCGTTCCCGTTTTTCCGGCGATCTGGTAAAGTTCCGAACTGATATTTTTGGCAGAGCCTGCTTTTACAACGCCTTCCAGCATTGTCTTTACTTTTTTGATCGTTTCAGGCGAAGCGATCGGCTTATCTTCAACATACGGTGGAATTTTATCTTCCACACCTTCGGCATTCCTGATCTCACGCACGATCATTGGCCTGACCCAGTAACCATCGTTCGCAACAGCATTATAAAGCGCCAGCGTTTGCAAAGGAGTCATGGACATTTCGTAGCCGTAAGACATGAATGTCAGGGAATAAGCGCTCCACTGCTTGGATGTGCGGTCTTTGATGTAAGGCGGCTTCTCACCCTTCATATGTATTCCCGTAGGCGTTGTCAGGTGGAATTTCTTCAAATAGGACAGGTAAGTATCCGGTTTTGAGAAAAAATAGCGCTGCATGAGCATATGCACGCCAATGTTTGACGACTTTTCGAAAACCTGCGTTGCCGTTAAAACACCGTGACCGCCCCTTTTGGAATCATTGATAGAAGTCCCGCGGAAGCGAACCGAGCCTGCGCCTGTATTCACCGTAATTTGGTCGGGGTTCATTTTTGTTTCTTCCAAAAGCGCCATCATCGTCGGCAACTTGAATGTTGAGCCAGGATCGGCGCCACCCGCAACCGCGTAATTGAAAACCTCTTCGTATTTGCCTTCGCCGCGTTTGGTAAGATTGGCCATTGCCCGGATCTCGCCTGTTGCCACCTCCATAATGATCACGCAGCCGTAATTGGCTTTACTTTCAATGAGTTTTCTGCGCAAAGCAATTTCCGCCCGGTCCTGAAAATTCATATCCAGCGTGGTATAAATGTCCCTTCCAGCTTCCGGCTGCACATTTAATGCATCGCCTACAGGAATTTTCATGCCGCCTTCCACCATTTCAACCCATCCTATACCCGCTTTTCCTTCCAGGTTTTTGTCAAAACTGGCTTCGAGGCCAATGTATCCACGTCCGCTTTTGGGATCGATCCCGCCGATGGTCCGGTCAGCCATGGGGCTGAAAGGCTTATAGCGTCTGTAAATCGTTTCAAACTTGCCTCCGCCGCCTTTTCTGTTTTTTACAAAAAATGGCCATTTCTTGATTTTCTCCCGATCCAAATGGCTGATCTGACGAGATTTAAGCCTTAAATAGCGTTTGCTTTTACTCACGCGGTAACGCATGATCTTGTTTTTATAACCAGCCGCAGTATGTTCTCCGAAACTTTTGGCGAGTAGAGACGACAGCTCATCAATGTTATTTCTGAAATATGCCGAATCAGCCACTTTCGTATCCAAACCCACATAGTAGTAAGGCAGCGATGTGGCCAGCAGGCGGTCGTCCACAGAATAAATGTTTCCGCGCATGGCCGGAATGGTGTCGATCTTCAGGTCGTTTTTTGCCGAATATTCTGCCCAGGTCTTGCCTTTGAATTCGTCATAATACTGCACGCGGATCAGTTTACCAAAAACCGCTATGGCCAGTAAAAACAAAAGCCATCCCACAGTTCTGGCACGGGCAATCAGCGCTTTCTTATTATTCTGACCGCTTTCAACGTCGTTCTTCATTACTTTTCAGAAGAAAATTAAGCTTATAAAGATTGAGTATTTTTTATTTGTCAGCATCGACTAATCGTCTTCTTCCGACTTGATAATGATCTTTTTGGGAGGGGTAAGGTTTTCTTCGAGACCTTCGGATTTTACTTTTTCAATGATCACAGACTGCAATCCGCTTTTCATGTATTCGGCATGAATGGACGTGTACTCAGCGCGGAGATCATCCACTTCTTTTTTAAGCTTAATGCTATTCCGCACATATTGTTCCGATTGAAAACCAATGCGTTCGTAAGCCACGAGCAGGATGACGATCCAGCCGAAATAGTAGAAGTATTTAACCGGAAGCCGCTCTTCCTTACCTGGCGCTTTTTCACCGAAAACTTTGTCCAGCGGTAAAAACTTGTTCAGCCAGTTGAATAAATGATATTCCCGCTTGCGCTTCGCTGGTTTTGGAGGCTTAGGCGGAATGGGCTTAGGTCTTCTCTTATTTTCCGACATCTCTCAAGTGGGGATTAAAAATTATATTTTTTCTGCGATCCTGAGCTTTGCGCTCCTTGCCCGCGGATTTCGCGCAACTTCCTCGGGAGTTGCTTCCACCGGCTTTCTGGTAACGCTGCTGAGGGGCCTAATCGCATTTCCGTAGAAGTCCTTTTCTAATTCTCCGTCAAATTTTCCTTTTAAAATGAAATTTTTGACCAAACGATCTTCCAGCGAATGGTAAGACATGACGACCAGTCGTCCGCCAGGGTTAAGCACTTCCGGAACCTGCGTCAGAAACTCTTCCAAAACCGCCAGCTCATCGTTGACTTCGATCCTTAATGCCTGGAACACCTGAGCGAAATACTTGTTTTCACGATGCTTAGGGGCATATTTGAGTAAAATCCCTTTCAATTCCGCAATCGTGTCAATTGGCGTGCTGTGTCTTGATGTAAATATCGCTTCGGCGGCTGTACGGGCATTGGTAACCTCTCCATACATGCCCAGAATCCGCTGCAATTCCGCGCTGGACCTGGAATTGATCACTTCCCGCGCTGTTTTTTCAATGTTAGGGTTCATACGCATATCCAGGTCGGCATCAAACCTCGTGGAAAAACCGCGTTCAGGCGTATTGATCTGGTGTGAAGAAACGCCCAGATCGGCCAGGATTCCGTCCACTTTTTCGGCCTTATGCAGTTTCAGGTAACGCTTCAAATGCCTGAAATTCGCCGCTATGAATGTAAATCGCTTGTCGTCCTTAAATTCGGCAGCATTGGCAGCAGCATCAGGATCCTGATCGAAAACGAGCAGCCTGCCCGTTGTTAATTTTTCCAGAATGGCTCGGGAATGGCCGCCGCCGCCAAAAGTCACATCCACGTAAACACCTTCCGGTTGAATGTTAAGCCCTTCCAGGCATTCGGACAACATGACAGGCTCGTGATATGTACTTTGTAAATCCATTTGTTAAAAGCAACGTAATAGGAACTTATTCTTGCCAGGAGGCAGTTACAAACTTAGCAATTTTCAAGCGTACGAATCGCTGTCGGCAAAGGATTTAATTTCGGCAGCATTTGGTTAATTTAATAACAATTCCCTGTATATGAGACTATTCGATCAGATTGCTACTGTCCTGATTTTATTTGCATTGATAAGTTGCAATTCTTCTGCGCAAACCGACCTGAAAACCGGCACCTGGCGCGCAACGCTGAGCCGGGAGGCAAACCGGATCCCGTTTATTATGGATGTATCCAAAAACCCGGATGGGAAAACTTATTCCGTTGTTGTAATCAATGACACAGAAAGACTCAAAATGGACACCGCGTTCTTCCAGAACGATTCGCTGGTGATCCCGATGGAGCTTTTTGACATGAAAATCATCGCCAAGGCAGAAGGAGAAAAGCTGAAAGGCACTTACTACCGGTATGCAAAAGGCAAAGTGGCCGGCTCAATCCCATTTGAGGCAGAGTTTGGTAAGGATTATAAGTTTTTCAAACCCGGCGAAGCAAAAAGCACCAAAACCGTTGCCGGGAAGTGGGACGCAACATTCATTACGGAAGCCACGGGTGACACAACGCAGTCGGTAGGGACTTTTTCACAAAATGGAACGGACGTAAAAGGCTCTATATTGACCACAACGGGCGATTACCGCTTTCTCACGGGCAATGTGCACGGCGATAGTTTGTTTTTATCCACATTTGATGGTTCCAATGCCAAGCTTTTCAAAGCGGCTATTCAAAGCGACGGCTCGCTGAAAGGTTCGATGTGGTCGGGCGTGAAGAGCTTGCGGAGCTTTACTGCCAAGCCTAATGATAAAGCGAAATTGCCCGATGCGGCAAGTCTTACCTACTTAAAGCCGGGTTTCGAAACGGTTGATTTTACATTCCCTGATTCAGACGGTAAGCCGGTTTCTCTAAAAGATCCAAGATTTAAAGACAAGGTTGTGATCATTCAGATCATGGGCTCATGGTGCCCGAATTGTATGGATGAAACCAATTTCATAGCGCCCTGGTACAAAAAGAATAAAGAGCGCGGTGTGGAAGTTATCGGCTTGTCATTCGAAAGATCGGACGATCCGAAAGTTTCGAACCCAAAGATCAAACGCATGATCGAGCGCATGGGAATCGATTACCCGATCCTCTTGGCCGGAACCAACACCGACGAAGCGACTGCAAAAGCGTTGCCCATGTTGAATAAGGTAATGTCTTACCCCACCACCATTTTTATAGACAGAAAAGGAAAAGTCCGGGAGATCCATACAGGTTTTTCAGGCCAGGGAACAGGCGCTTATTTCGATGAATTTGTAACCGATTTCAATGGCCTAATGGATAAGCTGATTGCTGAAAAATAGATTTTAACAGGGTTTTGAAGAACGCATTGTCCGGCTCCGGGCGATGCGTTTTTTATTTAAACTAAAATTAGTATGCTTGCATAATAGTGGGCTGATTTCTTACATTTGTGAGAAGGGGCACTCCTGACACTACTCAGAATTTTTAAGGATGCGTAAGGAAAAAACAATTGATTTCCAGATAAAATGGGCATGGCATTCGATTTCCAGAATGTACAATGCCTACGCCGCACGTTTTGATACAACTATGGCCGTAGGCTATGTTTTGCTCAACATTGACATTGAAAACGGAACGCCGGCAACCAAAATAGCCCCGTTGCTCGGCATGGAACCCCGAAGCCTCGTGCGGATGCTCAAAAACCTGGAAGAACGCGGACTCATCAAGCGCGAGGTCAGCGAGCAGGACAAGCGGTTTGTGCGGATTGTGCTGACTGATTTAGGAAAAGAAAAACGGGAACTGGCGCGGGAAGGCGTTATTTCATTCAATACAATGATCAGGGACAAGATTCCGCTGGATAAGCTGGTCGTTTTTTTCGATGTAATTAAAGATATCAACAAACTGGTAGAAGAGGAGAATCAAAAACTCAAAGCCGGCGAAATAGAAGAAGAGCTTTAAACCAAACCTTTAAATAATGAATCGTTCAATTCGTAAAGTAGCCGTTTTGGGCTCGGGCATTATGGGATCGCGCATTGCTTGCCACTTTGCCAATATTGGTGTGGAAGTGTTGTTGCTTGACATCGTCCCTAAGGAGCTTAATGACGCTGAAAAGGCCAGAGGAATGACCAGCGAACACCCGGCATTCCGTAACCGGATCGTGAATGATGCCTTGCAGCAGGCTATAAAATCGTCCCCGGCGCCACTTTACAGCCCGGCTTTTGCTTCACGCATTAAAACAGGAAACTTTGAGGATAACCTGGCCGATATAAAAAATTACGATTGGGTGATGGAAGTCGTTGTGGAACGGCTCGATATTAAGAAAAGCATTTTCGAAAAAGTGGATGCCCTGCGCAAGCCGGGGACGCTCGTAACTTCCAACACGTCCGGAATCCCGATCCATTTGATGGCGGAAGGCCGCAGCGAAGACTTCCGCAAGCATTTCTGCGGAACGCACTTTTTTAATCCACCCAGATATTTACGATTACTGGAAATAATCCCAACCTCAGAAACCGATCAGGAAATTGTTGATTTTCTGATGCATTACGGAGATCTTTTTCTGGGCAAAACCACTGTTTTAGCAAAAGATACGCCTGGTTTCATTGCTAACAGGCTGGGAATTTATGCATTAATCCAAACCATCCGGGTCGCTGCCGAAATCGGTTTGAGCGTGGATGAAGTCGACAAGCTTACCGGGCCTGTTGTAGGACGGCCCAAGTCAGGGACATATCGTCTTTCGGACGTTGTAGGATTGGATACAACCGTTCATGTCGCGAACAATTTGTATGCTTCCGGAGAGGGGAAAGATGAATCGAGGGACGCATTTGTGGTGCCTGAGGTCATGCAGAAATTGTATGATAATAAATGGTTAGGCGATAAAACGGGACAGGGTTTTTATAAAAAAATAAAGGATGAAAAAGGCAAATCTGTCATTCTTGCACTGGATTTCAATACATTAGAATATAAGCCTTCTGAAAAAGTTAAGTTTGAAACATTGGAAGGAACCAAGGCCATTAGCGACGTTTCCAAACGTTTTGGCGTGCTGGTTGGCGGCAGGGACAAGGCTGGTGAATTTTACAGAAAGACCTTCGCTGACATTTTCCGATACGCATCCTTGCGGATTCCAGAGATCTCGGATGAAATTTTCCGGATCGATCAGGCCATTGCCGCAGGATTTGGCTGGCAATATGGGCCATTTGAAACCTGGGATGCCATTGGTGTGAAAAACATGCTTTCGATCATGGAAAGCCTGGATATGAAACCTGCGGAATGGGTTTACGAAATGATCGCAGCCGGAAACGAATCTTTTTATAAGGTTGAAAATGGTAAGCGTTCTTACTATGATATTGTTTCAAAAACCTATAAGAAAATCCCTGGACAGGAGAGCTTTATTCTTCTGAGCAATCTTTCAAACAACATTGTCTGGAAAAACGCCGGGGCGAATCTGTATGACATTGGCGACGGAATCCTGAATCTGGAATTCAAGTCAAAAATGAACACGATGGGTTCTGAGGTGATCGAAGGAATTAATAAAGGCATTAGTTTGGCAGAAAAGGACTTTCGTGGATTAGTGATTGGAAATGAATCTTCGGAGGCGTTCTCTGCTGGTGCGAACCTGGCTATGCTGTTTATGTTTGCCATCGAGCAGGAATTCGATGAGATCAATATGGTGATTGCACAGTTCCAGCAGACCATGATGCGCGCGCGTTATTCTTCGATTCCAGTCGTAACCGCACCACATTCGCTGGCATTAGGCGGTGGCTGTGAGCTGAATTTACATGCCGACAAAGTTGTGGCGCATGCTGAAACTTACATCGGACTAGTGGAGTTTGGCGTCGGGATCATTCCCGCAGGTGGCGGAACGAAGGAAATGGCGCTTCGATGCTCGGATATGTATCACGCAGGCGATACGGAATTGAACATTCTTCAAACTGCATTCATGAACATTGCGCAAGCGAAAGTGTCGACCTCGGCACAGGAAGCGCGTGAGATGAATTATTTACAGGATAAAGATCAGATCGTATTGAATCGTTCAAGACTTATTGTGGAGGCGAAGCAAGCAGCCATGGATCTGGCGGATAACGGTTATACGCAGCCGAAGCAGCGAAATGACATTAAAGTCCAGGGTAAAACCGGGATTGCGCTCTTTATGGCGGGCATTGCGCAGATGCGACTGGCCAATTATATTTCAGATCACGACGCTAAAATTGCCAACAAACTGGCTTATGTGATCAACGGTGGAGATTTGAGTTATGCGCAGAACGTTACCGAACAATATTTACTCGATTTGGAAAGAGAAGCATTCCTTTCTCTTTGCGGAGAAAAGAAGACGCTTGAAAGAATGCAAGGCTTGCTGAACGGCGGGAAACCGCCTAGAAACTAGCACTTAGACACTGCAATTTCTTCGTAAATTTTCAAGGGAATTATTGTTTAACCAATTAATGTTCTGCATTTAGCAGGATATTTGGTGAAATGTTCGATATTTAGAACTGATCATCTGTTAATCCGGGATGAAAAAGATTCGCCCTGTATGCTAAATTGACTAAAAGTACATTTGAGCAAAAATGATTTCTAAAAAAGCAAAATACGCGCTTAAAGCCTTAAAAGTTTTAGCAGAACAATACGGGAAAGGGCCGGTCTTGATTTCCTACATTGCTGAAAAAGAGAAGATTCCAAAGAAATTTTTGGAGGCGATACTACTTGACTTGCGTAACAACGGAGTTTTACAAAGTCAAAAGGGAAAAGGAGGTGGCTATTTGCTGCGCATTCCACCAGGTGAGGTCAATTTTTCAAAAGTATTGCGGATCATCGACGGTCCGATCGCGCCGGCACTTTGTGTTTCGATGTTCTTTTACGGGCGTTGCGACGATTGTAAGGATGAAGAAACATGCAGCCTGCGCTCCGTGCTGGAAAGATGGCGCGACGCTAACCTCGCCGTATTGGACCAAACTACATTAAACGACTTGCTTCAAGCTGAAAACGCACAGCCAACAGACGTTTTGACACAATTATAGGCGGTCGTTGCGCACATATAAGCGCGTGTCGTCAAAGTCACCGATCAGTTTGTAATTAGCTTTAACATATTCCAAAAGCGCAGGGTAACTCTCAATTCCTTGTGCTTTTTTGTTTTGCACCCACATGCTGTTTTTCCCCACCGCATCCAGGACAATAGCAGGCCTTGTTCGTTCCATGTCAGCCATATAGCGGCTCTTGTATTTATCCTGCATCGGATGAAGGAAAATAGACCGCTCGGAATGGTTTTCTGCGGTGGCCTGTAACAATTGGGCTTCTACATAATAAGCACATTGCCAACCCCATACGGCCATGTAATCGTCGGGTTTGCTATATTTTTTTAAAGCAATTACAACAGGACTTTGCGCCAGTGTTCTTGCATTGACAGAGTTAAAAGCGTTCAGCCGGCGCTCCTTAACATAGTGATACGCGTCATTGGAAGCAAACCAGAGCAAAACGATAACAGGGAAGGCAACCGACCATTTTTCAATTTTAGATAAACCATAACCCGCCAGCAATGTGCAGGGGATAATGCAGAAATTGAGATAATGTATAAAATCATTACCTGACTTGGTAACCGCGTAAATGCTTGAAAACAGGAGCAATAGAATGGACACAGGAATAATGGGCTTCATCTTGCCAATACTCGGTCTACGAAATATCTGGTAAAATGCAATGCATATCGGCAAGATCAATGCTAATGTAAATATTTGGAAATCAGCGCTTAATCTGAAAATTGTAATGAACTGGCTTGGGATGTCGAGAAATCCTTTTCCGCCCGCGTAAATCACATTTCCTAAAATATAGAAGAAGATCAGGTCAGAAAAGACATTGAAAATCAATGTACAAATGAGTGTCAGGATAGGAAATGTAAGACCTCCTAGCAAGAGAAACAGAACCGGCTTAAACTCCTTTTTTGTTTTAAAACATTGGTAACCAACCCATAAACCAGCCGCAGCAAGAACCAGTGCCTGTGGAACGGCTTGCAGCTTGGCAAAAGGGACGGCACCTGCGGCTAGTCCAAGGAAATATAAGTTAATCTTTTCATTTCCAAGGCCTTGCGTCGCTCTTGAAAGTAACCAGACACAAACAGAAAGCAAGAGAACGGGAAGCTGTTCGCTGGAATAATGGACGAAGTCAATCTCCTGTGTAAAAGCCAGAAACAGCAGCGGAACCAGGGAGATTTTACGGGCAACAGACGCTCCAAACCAGTTTTTAAGAGCATAGAACAGCATTACCAGCGCACCCGCCGCACAAATGAGGCCCATTATCCGGCCGGATGTGTAGTTGATCTCGAAGCCCAGTAACCTTGGGATAACCAGCAAATAATTGTCAAGCGGACCGATTGTGGTGCCGTCCACCGAGCGCCAGTAAATGGGGTCTTTGAATAAAGTAATCGCGTGGCTCAGCATCTGGCTTTCATCAGGATTGAGCTCCCGGTTGAAAACGATAACTGGTAAACGCATGAAAATCAGCAGAATAATAGCTGATATGAGGTAAATTTTGGTTGAAATGGATTTATAAAAACCCAAAAAGACCACAAACGCCGCCAGCACGTATCCGATGAACCAATATACAGGCGGGGAATTGTCAAAAGTGAGCATGCGGTCTAGCTGAAAGTGTCCACTTTCTCAACGAAATCGCGGTAATGAACCGCTGGAATAAAATGCTGTTGAGAACGGTATTGCAATACCATAAACACCAAAAATAGCGAAATTAGGAAGGATTGCAACATCAGGATCATAAGCGTGCTCCCTAATGTGGATGCCCAGCCAGGCGTTGCATTGCCAATGAGTTTCAGAAAAATGATGAAGATGATAAAAGCAATCGCGATGCCCGACATGAAAATCGAGAATATCAGAATGCGGACTGCTGTGGTGTCCACCAGCACAGAAATGGCGCTTAAACCATGTAAAACCAGCGAAACGAAGTTCATTTTACTTTCTCCTGCCAGCCTTTTAGCACGGTTGGTCAACACGGAATCGTAAGGGATTCTTGACCGGATAATGCCGCCCGGATAATTGTTCCAGATCTCCGAAACCCGAACGAGATTTTGCAACCGGTTTTGCGGCACAAGGCTGAAATTACCAAATGTGATTACTTTTCCGGTCAGTAACTTGAAAAGCATTTTATAGATCACATAGAAGGATCTGAATAGAAAATTCTCTGTGCGCTTGTTACGTTCCGCAAAAATGATCTTGCCCGGCTCTTGTAATGACCTCTCAGCCAGCAAGTTGATGTCGCTTGGGGCATCTTCGCCATCCGCGTCCATCACGATAACCTTATCCGCAGCAATGTGCTCGGCTACGTAAGAAAGGCCAATGGCAATTGCTTTCTGGTGTCCAAGATTGCGGTATAAGCGCAGGACTTTGATCTCTTTACCTCCGAAATGCACAAATGGCTGTGTTCTTTCTTTAGAGGAGCAGTCGTCAACGATAAATAGCGTGGTGTTTCTTAGGATCGACGCGTTCAAATCCGCGTTAATCTTTTGTATAAGCAGGTTCAGCGCCTCCCAGTCGTTGAATTGAGGAATGATAATGACAAAATTTTCTGGCATGGGGGAGGAATTTGAAAGCCTCCGAAAGGTTAAGTTCGGAGGCTTCGGAAGAGTTTTAAACGGTTTTTGCTAGTCTTGAAGAAATACCGTCGTGAATTTGGGTAAGTGTCTCAGTCAGGCCATACTCCCAGTTCCAGCCTGGATAATGCGACTTGAATTTAGAAAGATCACTTACATACCAGATATGGTCACCGATCCTGTTTGTGTCTGAGTATGAATAGGATAGCTTGTTTCCGGTAATTTGCTCGCACAATGCAATGGCTTCCAGCATAGAGCAGTTTGCAAAACGACCGCCACCTGCATTATACACTTCGCCCGGACGTGGGTTCTGATAAAAATGCCAGAACATGTTCACAAGGTCATGGCTGTGAATGTTGTCGCGAACCTGCTTTCCTTTATAACCAAAGATCGTGTAGTGGTTGCCGGTAATAGCACATTTCATCAGGTAAGCGAGGAACCCGTGCAACTGAGCGCCGGAGTGGTTTGGGCCGGTAAGACAACCGCCGCGGAAAACCGCCGTTTTCATACCAAAATAACGGCCATATTCCTGAACCATAATGTCGGCAGCTACTTTCGACGCACCAAAGACTGAATGTTTTGTATGGTCGATGCTGTGTTGTTCGTCAATCCCGTTCTCGAAATAAGGATGGTTTTGATCGATTTCCCAACGTGTTTCCAGCTCGATCAATGGCAGATAATTGGGGTTATCGCCATAAACTTTATTAGTAGAAGTAAAAATAAACACAGCTTCTGGTGTATGCAAGCGTGTCATTTCCAGCATATTAAGCGTTCCGACCGCATTTACGCCGAAATCTGTAAACGGTTCTTTCGCTGCCCAGTCGTGACTTGGCTGTGCGGCCGCGTGAATGATCAGCTTAATGTCGTTTCCGTATTCCTTAAATATGGGTTCCAGCTGGCTAACTTCACGAATATCAGCAGCGTAATGCTTGTAGTTATTAAACTGGTCCTGGATCCTGTTGCGGTTCCATTCTGTATTTCCGTCTGCGCCGAAAAAGTATTCTCTTAAATTATTATCAACACCGATTACCAGATCAAATTTATCCGCTAAAAACGCAACCGATTCACTTCCAATCAGACCGGCTGAGCCGGTTACCAATGCTATATTCATGTTTTTTTGTATTTTTAATTGCCTGTCCTTTTGTAATTAATACAAGTATTTTTCTGCCACGAATACGTAAAGTAAATTAAAAATGTTCAATTGTCACAACTCAGTTATTCAATGGAACGGTTTCAGGAGGATTATATGCGGCAACCTATATTGAAATTGTTCAATATGTTATAAACAGGATTTCAAAAAAAAGATATCCCCAGTTGTATGAGGATATCTTCTTATATAGGTAGAAATATACTATTGTTTAACCAATGCACTCGTTGTGCCGCTGTACAATTTAGCACGGATATCGTTTACACGCGTTTCCAGTTCTGGCTTAGCCTCATATTTCAACGACATCTGACGTGGCAATGAGTCCGGGCTTACGCCGTAAACCAATTCGTTACCAGTATTCAGGTCTTTTTGCTCAATGTGATTGTATTTCTGATAGTCACATGATGAAAGCAACGCAAGACAAGCAACAAATGCAACAATTTTATAGAATTTCATTTCTTTGATCGTTCATAGTAATATGGGCAAAAATAACCGTCATTTTCATAACCACCAAATCAGCCCGGACGAAATGTTACTTTTTTAGTTCGGCCAGTTCGTTGCGGACAAATTGCATCAGATCAGTGATATGCTGCTCCGAGAAGTCGAATGGAATGCCGGCAGCTTCATATATCTCACCGATTGTTGCCGTATAACCCAGCTTCAACGCATCCAGATAACCTTTGAGGCCTTTTGCAGCATCCTGCCGGTAATTTTTCCAAACGCCGATCGCTCCCAACTGAGCAATGCCGTATTCGATATAATAGAAAGGCACCTCATAAATGTGTAGCTGACGCTGCCAAAGGTATTTTTTATAAATCTCAAGACCGCTCCAATCCATCACGTGATCCGTAAATTCTTCATAAATGCGAACCCAGGCATCTGTACGTTCAGCAGCCGAATGTTGCGGATTTTCGTACATCCAATGCTGGAATTTATCCACCGTCGCCACCCACGGGAGGGTTTCCAGGATGGACTCCAAATGCTGGATTTTCGCTCGTTTCAAATCGTTTTCATTTTCGAAAAACTCATCCCAGTAATCCATCGTGATCAGCTCCATCGACATAGAAGCCAGCTCAGCCACTTCGGAAGGCGTATGTTTGAATGAATTGAGCTTTAAATTCCGCGTCACCAGCGAATGCACCGCATGGCCGCCTTCGTGCAGCAATGTTACCATATCGCGCAAATTGGAAGTCGCATTCATGAAAATAAACGGAACGCCAATCTCGTCCAGCGGATAATTGTAGCCACCCGGCGCTTTTCCTTTCCTGGATTCCAGATCAAGATGTTTCATGTTCTTCATCGTGGTCAGGCAATTGCCCAGAAACGGGTCCAGCCTGGAAAAGCAGCGGATCGTTTTATTCAGCAATTCCTCACCTGTTGCGAACGGTTTCAATGGTGCCAGTCCCTGCGGATCCACTTTTGTATCCCACGGACGAAGCGCATCTACTTTCAGGGCTTCTTTTCTATTGGCCGCCATTTCATCGAGCATAGGAACGACAGCTTTTTTCACCGACCCGTGGAAATTGAAGCAATCCTCCGGCGTATAATCAAACCGGCCCATGGCAGCGAACATATAATCGCGATAATTAGCAAAACCCGCATTTTTACCAACCTGATCACGCAATGTTACCAGCTTACCCAGCAGCTCGTCCAGCTGTTCGTGGTCGTCATAGCGTCTGCCGTTGATGGCGCGCCAGGCTTCTTCGCGAATGTTCCGGTCTGTGGATTGAAGACGGTCGGCTGCCTTTTGCAAAGTCATTTCTTCACCGTCCAAGGTCACCGTCATAGCGCCGGCAATAGCTCCGTAACGGCGCTCTTCGGTCTGCATCTCGGTGATCAGCGGAATGTTCTCATCGCGGAAAATTTCGATGGCCTTTTTCATGCCACGAACTGTAATTTCAAATCCAGGCTCTGTTAATTCTCCCAGATAAGGGCTGTCGACCACTTTTTTGTCCAAAGCATTTCCATACTCTGCCAGTTTGGGTTGAATTTCGGTGATGAAAAACTGCAATGCATTAATCAGGCTTGTGTTAGCCGTGTCGCAGGTCTGCCTGATGTAACGCCATGCAAAGTTTTCCGATAAATAGGACTCTATTTCACTGCGGTCCAGAAACCATTGCTGCAAATCCTCCGCAGAATTGATTTCCCTGTTTTTCAGATTCTCGAAAAAAGGCTCGACATCCTCCCATTTTTTCAAATCAAATTCTTCTCCTATAAAACCCCTTTGTCCCCGGGTTAGTATCTCAATATTATCCGTTGTCATTTTGTAAAAAGCTTGTTACTGAATTTTCAAAGTTAATTTTTGGCATTTAAGGATGTGCTATCATTTAGTTTTTTGATGCCCTTAATGAGATCAATTCCTTCCAGCGATTTCCGTTGCTGTTCAACTGTATTGGCAAGAAATCGGAGTCTCTCTACCTTTGAAAGCCGTTGGACGATCAAAATCGAATTTAAACTTTCTATATTCGACAAGATGGTCAAGTCATTTATGCTGGCCATATTCCTGATATTTTCGCCTTGTAAGACTCGCTGAGGATTGGCTTGTTTCCAGTCACGTGCAGTACATCCCCACATAGCAATGTTCAACAAATCAGCTTCATCGGCATAAAGCAGCCATTCCTTCGCTTTTGTGTAACCTGCCTGCGGGATAATGTAGTTTTTGATCGCATCCGTATGGATTTTATAATTTGCCTTACAAAGGACTCTCATTCTTTGACACTAATTTTAAAGGAGTTAATGCCTGACTGGCTTCTAATTGAAGCGAATTCGCCAGAATTAAAATTTGGATTGTACATTCCTTCCCAGGCATGAAGATATTCAAGTGTATTAACGTTTCTGAGCCAGTCGCTGACAAAGAAGTCTCCGTCCTTAGCTTTTACCATATCTGTTAAACATATATAGTCCTCAGAATTAATACTTACTAGTCCGATTTCAATGTTTTGGACAACCAGTTTGGTGCTTTTTGACATGTATAAGTGTGTTTAAAGTGTTTGTGAATTTTTTGCCTTAAACCGAATCCTTCCGCTGCGTTGTATCGGTCAAATTATCGGTAATAACGTTTTCTGTTTCGTTAACATTCGCGAAGGCGTATTCCATTTTGCTGCGGTCGAATTCTTTTTCGTTGTTGGCGAGCCAGATTGTGGCGACGCCGTTTCCGATGAAATTCGTGATGGCGCGGGCTTCGGACATGAAGCGGTCGACACCCAGGAGCAGCGCCAGGCCTTCGACAGGAATCACTTTAATGGCGGTTAATGTGGACGCTAGCACCACGAAGCCGCTTCCCGTGACGCCCGCAGCGCCTTTGGAGGTGACCATCAGGATGCCGATCAATGACAAGATTTGCCCAAATGTGAGATGCACATCGAAAACCTGGGCGAGGAAGATCGTCGCCATGGAAAGATAAATCGTTGTTCCGTCGAGATTGAAGGAATAACCTGCCGGAACGACCAGCCCTACAACTGGTTTGGAACAGCCCATTCTTTCTAATTTGACCATTAATGAAGGCAAACCGGCTTCCGAGGAAGACGTGCCGAGCACAATCAGCAATTCTTCCCGAATGTATTTCAAATAAGACCAGAGACTGATCTTGTAAGTTCGCATCACCAGCCCCAGAACGCCAAAGATAAAGACGGCCATCGTGGCGTAAACGGTTCCCATGAGCTTGGCAAGCGGCAATAATGTATCAATGCCATATTTTCCGATAGTATAAGCCATTCCGCCGAAAGCGCCGATGGGGGCGAAAATCATCACCAGGTGCAGGGCGCGGAAAACGTATTTGGACAAAAAAGTAAGCCATTCTGTGACTTTTTCTTTACCCGAATATTTACTTAAAACAGTTCCCAAAACCAATGAGAACAACAGGACTTGAAGCGTAACATTATCCAGAAAAAATTGCAACCAACTGAAATCCTGCACTTTACTGGTATAAGCAGACGCGTCGCCTTTCTGCAAACTGCTGGTTACGACGCCATCTCCGGGCCGGATCACATTGGCCACCACAACACCCACGATCAGCGCCAGCGTTGTTACCACTTCGAAGTAAATCAGCGCCTTAGCACCTACTTTCCCAACTTTTTTCAAATCACCCATTCCAATGATCCCCAATGTAATGGTCAGGAAAATGATGGGGTTGATAAATACTTTGACAATGGAAATAAATCCCTTTCCGAGAATCTCCATTTGCACGGCCTGCTCCGGAAAATAATGTCCCATTAAGGCACCGGCCGTTATGGCGGTGAGAACCCAGAAGGTAAGATTAGTGACTAACTTTTTCAATAGGATAGGGGTCTAGGATCGGGGCGGTTTGTGCAAGTTTTCAAGATACAATAATAAAAGTCCGAGGAATTGTTTCAAGAATGGAAAAGTAATTTTTTCTTAATTATTTATATTTGGTCTAAATTATAATTCTATATTTGCTTTATATAATTGAGTACTAAAAGACGGAAACGCCTCCGCTTTGAAATCACCAGAAAAAACTAAGTTGAAAGATCTGTTAGCCGGCTTTAAGCAGTAGTTAGGAGTTAAGACAAAATTTCGCCATGGTAATTCTAAATTTCCGGCTTCCATTGAAGCCGGTTTTTTTTGTAAATATTTTCTTGTAAAAAAAGATGTGAAAATAAAATTTGCGAACTTTTTCTTAACGAAGCTAGACCAGATTACTCATTTTCAAAATGTTACGAAAAAAGTTTGTAAACATTTGTTTAACATTAAGTTAATAAAGTGAACAAATTTTGAAGATGCAAGCGAGAAAAGAGTTACTTTTAATACTTGATTTTTCTTCAATGTTCTTGATATATAAGCGATATGGAATCTACCAAAACCACACAAACACAACAGACCTATACGACAGAAGAGGCGTACCAGGCTTCGCTTCAATACTTTAAAGGAGACGATCTGGCGGCGCGCGTTTGGGTTAATAAGTATGCGCTCAAAGATTCATACGGCGCCATATACGAAGCCACGCCCGACGACATGCACCGACGCATTGCGAAGGAAATTGCAAGGATAGAGGCCATTTACCCGAATCCATTAAGTGAAGACGAGGTTTTTGATCTGATCAAAGATTTCAAATACATTATTCCGCAGGGAAGTCCGATGACGGGCATTGGCAATCCTTATCAGATTGCATCCTTGTCAAACTGTTTTGTGATTGGTAACAATGGTGCGTCGGATTCTTACGGCGGCATTATGAAGATTGATCAGGAGCAGGTTCAGTTGATGAAAAGGCGCGGCGGTGTTGGCCATGACTTGTCGCACATTCGTCCGAAAGGATCGCCTGTTAAAAATTCTGCGCTTACCTCCACGGGCATTGTGCCCTTTATGGAACGCTTCTCGAATTCGACGAGAGAAGTGGCTCAGGACGGTCGCAGAGGGGCATTAATGCTGTCGGTGGCAATCAGGCATCCGGATTCTGAGGATTTCATTAATGCAAAATTGGAGCAGGGCAAAGTAACCGGCGCCAATGTTTCGGTCCGCATTGACGATGAATTTATGCGCGCTGTCGAATCCGGCGAAACTTACAAGCAACAATATCCGATCAAAAGCACAACGCCAACGCACATTAAGGACATTGATGCGACGGCTTTGTGGAAAAAAATTGTGCATAATGCCTGGCAATCGGCCGAGCCCGGGATTTTGTTCTGGGATACGATCATTCGCGAATCTGTGCCCGATTGCTATGCTGATTTGGGTTATGAAACGGTTTCTACCAATCCTTGCGGCGAAATTCCATTATGTCCTTACGATTCCTGCCGCCTGCTGGCGATTAATTTGTTCTCTTATGTGGACAAACCTTTTACGAGCGAGGCATCATTCAATTGGGATTTGTTCAAAAAACATGTTGCAGCCGCGCAGCGCATGATGGACGACATTATCGACCTCGAACTGGAAAAGGTGGATGCAATTCTTCACAAGATCGATGAGGATCCGGAAGACGAAGAGGTTAAAAGAGTGGAGCGCAACCTTTGGCTGAACATTCAAACCAAAGCAAGAGAAGGCAGAAGAACAGGAATCGGCATCACCGCAGAGGGCGATATGCTTGCCGCGCTGGGCCTGCGTTACGGAAGTGACGAAGGAACCGAATTTGCAGTCGAAATACATAAAACCGTTGCACTTGAAGCCTACCGTGGGTCTGTAAAGACAGCCAAAGAAAGAGGCGCCTTTTCTATTTTTGATTCAGAAAGAGAAAAAAATAATCCATTCATCCTAAGGCTGAAAGAAGCTGATGCGCAGCTTTATTACGAAATGCTGGAATATGGCCGTCGTAACATCGCTATGCTTACCATTGCGCCAACGGGAACAACGAGTTTAATGTCTCAGACGACGTCGGGCATCGAGCCGGTTTTCCTGCCCGTTTATAAGAGAAGAAGAAAAGTGAATCCGGGCGATAAGGACGTTCGTGTGGACTTTGTGGATGAGGTAGGCGATTCCTGGGAAGAATATGTCGTTTTCCACCATCGTTTCAAGGAATGGATGGAGATCAATGGCCATGATATCAGCAAAAATTACGCGCAGAAAGAGCTGGATGATCTTGTTAAAAAATCGCCTTACTACAAAGCCACGTCCAATGATGTGGATTATTTGAAAAAGGTAAAAATGCAGGGCGCTATCCAGAAATGGGTGGACCATTCTATCAGTGTAACCATTAACATGCCTAATGACGTGACCGAAGAGCTGGTAGGCGAATGTTATATGGAAGCCTGGAAGGCTGGCTGCAAAGGAGTTACAGTTTATCGCGACGGTTCAAGATCCGGCGTTTTGATTGCCAATACGGAGAAAAAGGAGGAAACTGTTGCCGGTAATGTGCCTTTCCCAACGACCAGGCCACAAATTCTGGAAGCTGATGTTGTCCGCTTCCAAAACAAAAAAGACAAATGGATTGCATTTGTAGGTTTGATCGATAACCAGCCTTATGAAATTTTCACCGGTCTTGCCGATGATGAAGATGGGATCCTTTTGCCAAGATGGGTTAATGAAGGCGTAATTATTAAGAATCGCGAAGCAGACGGCAGTTCGCGTTACGATTTTCAATATAAAAATACGCGTGGGTATAAAACTACGATTGAAGGGCTCTCGTATAAATTCAATCCCGAATACTGGAATTATGCGAAATTGATTTCCAGCACATTACGTCATGGAATGCAGATCGAAAAAGTCGTAGACCTGATCAGCAGCCTGCAATTGGACGAATCCATCAACACCTGGAAAAACGGCGTTGCACGTGCATTGAAACAATACATTCCGGACGGAACGGAAGCAAAAAAGCAGAAATGCCAGAATTGTAATTCTACGAATTTGCTGTATCAGGAAGGCTGCTTGACTTGCAAGGATTGCGGGTCTTCGAAGTGTGGGTGATGGGTTAATGATTAAGTTAAACGTCCCGTCAGCCAGAGCGGGTTAACGCTTTGTCAGCCTGAGCGGGTTAACGCTTTGTCAGCCTGAGCGGAGACGAAGGCGCGCTACTCCTGGGTAACGCGCCTTCGTCTCCGCTCAGGCTGACAGGTAATTGAACTTTAATGCGTGTCCTCTACAACACCCAGATAATTAAACGGCGATAATGCCCTTAACTCTTCCCTGATCTTCTCAGAAACATCCAATGTTTCAATAAAGCGGGAAATAGAATCGTGGGTGATTTTTTCATTTGTTCTGGTTAGCTCTTTCAATGCCTCGTAAGGTTTTGGATAGCTTTCGCGGCGCAGGATGGTTTGGATCGCTTCCGAAACTACTGCCCAGTTGTCTTCCAGTTCGGCTTTCAGGATTTCTCCGTTCAGCTCAACTTTGCCTAAGCCTTTCATCAACGAGTTCAATGCGATGGCCAAATGCGCCAACGGCACGCCAATATTTCTCAAGACAGTTGAATCCGTAAGATCGCGTTGCAGGCGGGAAACGGGCAATTTTGCAGCGAAATGCTCAAATAATGCGGTTGCTAATCCCAGGTTTCCTTCTGAATTTTCGAAATCGATCGGGTTAACCTTATGTGGCATGGCAGAGGATCCTACTTCGCCTGCTTTGATTTTTTGTTTGAAATAACCCATTGAAATGTACGTCCACATATCCCGGTTCAAGTCGGTCAGGATTGTGTTCAGTCTCTTCAGGCAGTCGAATGTGGCGGCGAGGTTATCGTAATGTTCGATTTGGGTGGTGTGGCGGCTTCTTTTTAATCCCAAACCTTCTACAAAGTGGTTGGCAAAAGCCATCCAATCCTGTTTCGGATAAGCCACGTGATGTGCGTTGAAGTTTCCAGTGGCTCCGCCGAATTTGGCCGAATGCGGAATTTTGTCCAGCATTTCCAGCTGACGTTCCAGCCTTTCCACAAAAACCAGAAACTCCTTTCCTACGCGTGTAGGGGAGGCCGGTTGCCCGTGCGTGAATGCCAGCATAGGCACATTCTTCCACTCGATCGACATTCTTTTCAATACAAAAAGGACCTGACGGAACAATGGCTTGATCTGACGTTCGAGCGCGTCTTTAAGGGAAAGCGGTATGGCTGTGTTGTTGATATCCTGCGATGTAAGCCCGAAGTGGATAAATTCCTGGCATGACTCGATGCCGAGTTTCTCGAATTGTTCCTTTATAAAATATTCAACGGCCTTAACGTCGTGGTTGGTAACTTTTTCTATGTCTTTGATATGCAGCGCATCATCCTCACTAAAATCCTCATAAATCTTGCGCAGGGAAGCATAATGTTTCTTGTCAAACTCCGCTAACTGTGGCAATGGAATTTCACAAAGAGCGATAAAGTATTCGATCTCCACATAAACTCTGTAATAAATTAGGGCATATTCGGAGAAATAAGCAGAAAGCTCGGATACTTGCTTGTAATAACGGCCGTCGACAGGAGAGATAGCCGTAAGTTGGTTTAATGACATGATTTTCAATACAAAAATTGATTATCAGGCAAAGTTAGTAGAAAACGGCGTCGAAAATTGGTAAAAAATGCAGGAAATATTCTTTTTGGTATTGATGTCAGAAATTATGAAACAATTCGCATATTCGCCGATCCAACCTTATTTGTAACTCATGCAGCCTTCACCCTTTCTTGGAGAATTAATCGGAACAATGGTCCTTATTTTATTAGGTAACGGGGTCGTCGCCAATGTCGTTCTCAAACAAACCAAGGGAGAAAATGCGGGTTGGATTGTGATTACCGCAGGCTGGGGATTTGCAGTAATGATTGGGGTTTTTACGGCCAATGCTTTTGGCAGCGCGGCGGCCCATTTGAATCCCGCCGTTACCATTGGATTTGCGTTCTTGCGTCAGGATTACAGCTTGCTTGCAAGTTACATACCGGCGCAATTGATCGGCGCGTTTTTGGGTGCGGTGCTGGTTTGGCTTCAATATTTGCCACACTGGAAAGCCACTGAGGATCAGGGTTCTAAACTTGCCTGTTTTGCCACGGGTCCGGCTATCCGGTCGTCTGGTGCTAACTTTCTAAGTGAATTTATTGCGACTGTCATTCTAATCGTGGGCATTGTGGCCATTGGTTATGCCGGCACTTCGGATCCTGAAAAAGGTGGAATCCCTTCGGGTTTTGCGCCTTATTTAGTGGGAATGCTGGTTTGGAGCATTGGTTTGTCGCTAGGCGGCACCACAGGTTATGCCATTAATCCGGTAAGGGATCTGGGACCAAGGATTGCGCATGCCATTCTGCCCATTCCTAATAAAGGCAGTTCCGATTGGTCTTATGGCTGGGTTCCGGTCGCCGGCCCCGTTTTTGGAGCCATCGCCGGTGGTTTGATTCTTCGTTTCTTTTATTTTTAATTACTCAACCTTAATTTTTCCACCACCCGAATAGCTGCGATATTCGCCCTGATACATCGCGTCAGCGGCAGCTGGTCCTACGGTAAATGTGCCTTTGGAAACAATGCGAACCTGGTAATAGAATGTCTTGGCCGTATTATTGGCAGTGGTGAAAAAGTGAATGCGGTCGTCGCGAATGTCCAGATATTCAGGGCTTGAAGCATTTTTGATCCATGGCATGTCCCGCGGCTCCGTAATCCTTGGGTTTTCGATTTCAAAGCCGGATGGTAACATATCAGTTATTACAATGTTATCAATCGGCAGGCCGTTTGTGCTGGTTAATGTTAGCTTTACGATGACCAGATCATTCTGTTTGAATGTATTAGCAGGTGCGCCGTCACGGGTAAGGAACTGCCTGCGAATGCTTAACCCCTGATCTTCCTCCGCGTATGTGCCTGTTGCGGACATGCCCTCAGATTGTGAAAACCAATACAAATCGCCTGAGCCCTGCGTTTGGATCGAAACCTTCTGGTTGTCAATTCCTTTTGCGATTTTAAGCTCTTTGCCCGTAAGTGTTCCCACATTCTTTCCATTGGCTGAAACGGTCGCAGTAACCGTTGATCCTGCGGTCTTTTTAGCCAGTTTTCCTAATGCCAGAACAGAGAATGCTGCTTCCTGTGTATTCAGATATGCGGCCGATTGAACTGTTTTGGATAGCTGGCGGGCCAAAACAGGGATTTGCATATTATCTGGATCAGACTCTATAAGTGTGTTCAAAACCAATGACATGTTCCGCAATGGCGAAGAATAGCTGTTGTCAAAGCCTTGTGTGCCGTTTTCAGGGACATACTTTTTGGGCAATAGCGCATTAAAACTTCTGGTATCACCTGCCAGCTGAAATGCGGCTGCAAGCAAATATTTGGAATCCAATGTCAGCAAATGTGGGTTTTGCTTGTAATAATTCATGGAAGCCCGGTTAGGCTGACTGTTCAGCGCCAGGACATAAAGCGAATAAACGGCTTCTCTACGCGCCACCGTTTTCCTGGATTGGGATCCGGACGATGGCTCGCTTCCATAATTCAAGCTATTTCCGGTGCTTGCGGTTATGACTTCTTTGTTTGCCGTGTTTCCTGTTTGCGTTTTAAGGTAATCTAATGCACGGCTGAGTGTTTTCGTATTGATTTCAAAGCCTGCGCGCCGAGCTTCTTCGAGGAAATGGGCTGCATATGCGGTTGCCCACCAGTCTTCCTGCGTCGAACCCGGCCACATCGTCATTCCGCCATTAAATAGTTGCAGCGACTCCACTTTGCGGATCGCCTGTTGCACATTGGTCATGGGATTGAAATCGCTCGCGCCACTTTTCACTGTGTAGACCGGCGCGGCCATTGCTTTGGTGAGATCAGCAAAATAAATCTGAGGAAATGCTTTGGAAACGGTCTGTTCCAGGCAGCCATAAGGATAACCGAGCAATGTTGAAAGCGCTTTTCCGCCACCCTGCACCAATGGCGACCGGCTCAAAACGATCTGACTTCTGCTGGTAGAAGGAATGAAGGTGGAGGCAAGATTGATCAATCCTGATTTCCCGGCTGCAATCTGCCCTGAATTACTCGATTTCAGAAGCGGCGACGCGGGCCGGACCGTAATGTTGGTTTGATTGGTAAAAGTCTCGCCAAATGCGGCAACCTTTACCGTAATGTTCGCCAGCCCGATCGATTGCAGCGCTTTCACCGAGAAGATAGCACGTGCTTCTTTTCCGGGCAGGATGGTCATTTTTTGAGTCAAAGGAATCGCTCCTGATGTCAGTGGGCCATTTAGTTGAACAGAAACGGTGGCATTTGCCGCTTTGCTTTCTGTGTTACTAATGTTGACAGGCAAGGTTAATTCATCGCCGGGACTTAAAAATCTGGGTAAACCTGCGCTGATCACCACAGGATCGGCGACTTTCATGTTTTTCGTTGCCGAACCAAAGGCGTTGTCTTTATAAGCCACGGCCATAATCCTAAGATCGCCGCTGAATTGTGGCAGATCGACGTCGAAATTGACTTCACCGCTGCTATTTGCGGTTAGTATGCCGCTCCAAAATGAAACCAGTTCTGTCCGGCCATTGCTCAAAGGATTGATCCTTCTTTCCAGATCATAACCATCACCACCAAAGCTCGAAGAGCCGCTTATAGTCAGTTCAGGAAATAGCTGCGCATATAAATCGTGCGTGGTCACTTCCAGAGCACATTTCTGGTAAAAATGGCCGTGAATGTCGGGCGTTTTGGAGTTTTTGATCTGCAAAATGCCTTCATCTACAACGGACAGCGTTACCTGCGCATTCGGTGCGGTTTTGATCGTGATTTGTTGTTTTGTCTTGGATCTCGATTTTTCAATGGCCGTTATAGCAACAGGCAGTTTTCGGTCCGGGTCTTCGACCAAGATAGGAGTGAATCCGTGCGCTACGGTGAGGGGCATGTCCGTGGTGTCGAACGGGCGGATTAATGTGGCGGTGATAAAAACATTGGGTAAATGCTCTTCTTTCAGCTTGAATGTCAATTCCGCAGCCTTTTTCTCCGTTTTTAAAATATGCTGTTCGAGTACATTATTGCGTTCGACTGTAACCAGCAGCGTTCCGTCAAAAGGTGTTTTGAACAAAACTTTAGCCGACTCTCCAACCTTATAATTGTGCTTATCTGTTTCCATCAGCACGCGGCCTTCATTACTTACTTCAAATGAAGAATATTGCGTGTAACCGTAGCCGTATGCATAGAAATGAGCGAGTGTATAATGTTCTGCGCCTGGGCGACGCACCCGAACCTCATATTCTCCCGAGATCGTGGGAACATATTGAATGCTTCCTTTTCCGTTTTTGAGGTCTAATGTTGTAGCATAGACCGTCTTTTCACTTTTCCGGGAAGTGTATTGCAGCACATCATATCTTTTTTCTACAACGGTTTGATATTCAAGGCGAACGATCTCGATCCTGGCAGCGCTTTTTTTCAAAACACCTTTATTATTTACACCGACTATTTCAACAGGAACCGGGGCATTGGTTCCTACATAGGCGTCCGGAAGGCGGATTCCATAGAATGTTGGCTGCGTGAAAACATCAAACCGCTGTAAACGATTGACCGGGCGACCATTTTCGTCAAAAACGGTCACGAATATTTTTCCTTCCAGCACGCCAATATCTTTCAGGCCGGCGGCTATCGGGAAACTTTCGGTGGCTTGTCCCTGCTCATTGGTAACACCCTGGCGGCTCTGTTTTTCAAACGCTGTTTCGCCTGGAATGTCGAATACAAATTCGGGGAAAGCAGCCGAGGAAAAGCCTTTTCTTTTAAACTGCGCGTCCATCTGATACGTGCGGTTGCTGGCTGGTGGCCCAAATAAGTTGGTTGCAGTTGCGGTCAATGATACATTGTTTCCGGATACATATTCCTTTGCTGCGCCGCTCAAATCCACTTTGATCCGGTCCGGCATGAACTCTTCCACGCTAACAGCATGCGAGGCAAGCAGAATGTCGTTACCATTGTAAACTTCCAGCACATATGTTCCGGTAAGCCCGGCCGCATCAACAGGCACTTCAATTGCTACGGCGCCCTGAGCATTTGTATTTTTACGCCAGGTGCGATATTCACGCCCATTAGGCGTCAGCATGCGTAGTTTGAGGGGAATTTCTTTGGCGCTATCCCATTTTTTTGTGCGGATAACCGTGTTGAAATGCATGGTTTCACCCGGGCGGTAAATGTCTCTTTGTCCGTAAATAAAGGCTTGTAAACCAGAGGCATTATCCCGCAAACCTTCCACTTCAAATCGCGAGGTTTCCACTTGCGTATCCTTTAAGATCAGATAGTTAAAATCTTCCTTGAAAGTCGCTGTTAACATGGCAATTTTGAATCCCGGCGCTTTTTCGCTGAGTTTTTCAATGTGCAAAATGCCGTCGCCGTTGGTGTTTGCGGTATGCACAGTCTGATTATTTGAACTGATGAGCGTGATTTCTATATCGCCGAGCGGCTCATTTGTTTTAATGGAATTGGCAAAAATCCACATTTCGTCTTTGCCTTGTTTCGCGATCAAGCCAATGTCGGAAATGGAAACAAGCTTTGTTGCACCCAGATAGGCTTCATCTTTTGAATTGACCGAAACCAGATAGACGCCTTTGCGCTGATTATCTTCGGGCAGGGCCACATTCAATGCTGAAATTCCTTTGCTTTTCGGCAGGTTTTCCGTTTCAACGGTTTTGTCAACAATGATGTCACTCAGCTCATTATCCCGGTCGTCGCTGTAATTAAAGGCGCCGGTTTCCACCCATTCGTCGCCCGAATAGCCGTATTCGTTCCAGCGGTTGTTACGGACGTAACTCAGGATGTTATTGGCGTATAATTTGGAAACTTTCACCTGCACTTTGGGAATGTTCACGATCTGAACGCCCAGGTTTTTGGAGCCCTTAGGCGTCATATAAAGTGCTTTTTTGTTGGCAAAAGCAATAGATGCAGGCATTTTCCCGAAAAACAGATCCTTGGATGTTTCGTCTTCCAGAAATGCGCCCAAAACACCTTTCAGTGTCTTATTAATCAGTAAATTATAAGTTTCTGTCTCGTTAAATTCACCGCGTATGATGAAGCCGTTTTCTGTCGGTTCCGTTTGCACCTGAATTTCCGGGCTTAGCTTGAAGCCATTTGCAATGCTTTCTTTGTCCAGTTCCTGGGTCGTAATAATGCGGGCGTATCCGGAATTGTTTTCAAAACCGGTTTTAATGTTCACAATTTCAAGATGAAGCGGTGAAGGCAAGCTGGCGCTTTTGCTGATGGCTTCCTGGCTTATATAAGAAGTGTTCTGGACTTTCAGGCCTTTTTCAATGGCGATGTTAACAGGAATGGGGTTGTTGTCTGTCTTACCAGCGTTGCTGATGGCGAGCGTGACAGAATGTTCGTTCGTAACTGGCAATATTTTATAATCCAAAGACTTATCCGCGAGCGATACTTTCAGTTTTTCAGCGACATTCTGGCTGCTTACCGGATAATTGAAAATCAACCTTAATCTGGCTTCCTGCTTGCCGCTTTCCTGCGAAAGGGCCCACCAGCTTTCTGTTTCAACCAATTGAAGATAAGGCGTATGGAAGTCGAACGGCTCTTTTGAAACGGATAATTTTTTGTCTTTATCAATCTTCTCCGTCAGCTGATCGGTGAGTTTGGCCGTATATTTTGTAGCGGCTCCAAATCCCGCGACAGGCGAGAAAACTAGCTCATTAGGCGCAGACCATTTGAATTTGCCGCGCACCGCCGGTTCGAATTGTACATATTGTGTGGAATCCCAATCATTGAGCTCGCTTTCGGCGACAATGTCTTTGTTGAATGTAAAAATCAGATTTTGGGACTGGCTGATCTCATCGGTAAAGTTGGTCCCGGCGACGCGAATTTCATTAAGAGAAGAGCAACTGTTAAAAAGGATTGGAATAAAAAGGGATAAAAAGATCGCAAAAGCAGAAGTCTTTTTCATAATCACGAAGGGAGTAAACGTAAGTGAGAACACACGTAAGAAACGAAAAAAGGACGGCCGTTTTGAGCCATCCTACGAATATAATTTCAGCAAAACCGGTTAGCCTACTTAATTGAGCGAACGGTGAGTTAAATGTTTTTCCGGTTCGATTTAAAATTGCTGCATCACTTCATTAATGTCTTTCGAGCCCTCGAAAAATGAAAGTAAGCGCATCAAAATACCTTCTACGACTGCATCCGGGCAGGAAGCACCGCACGTAAGCATAATGCGGGCAGGCGTATGTTGCGGGAGATAGTTTTCTGTCACCATTTCCTCTTTGGAATGCAGGTTGAAATGGCGGATCAGCTGTTTATCCAAAATTTTATTAACTGACTCAATAAAATAAGTCGGGAATTTCTGCTCGCAAAGCTCGACCAAATGTGTCGTGTTGGAGCTGTTATAACCACCGGCAACGATCACCAGATCAGCCTCATGCGTGAGCAAGGCGTAAGTCGCGTCCTGGTTGTCATTCGTAGCATAGCATAATGTGTCGCGCGTGTTGGCAAAACGATCTTCCACTTGTTCGGGACGGAGGCTGTAATGTTTGATCATTACATTTTTCAAAAAGTCAGCAATGCCTTGTGTATCAGATGCCAGCATTGTAGTCTGGTTCACGACGCCGATGCGCTGCAAATCTTTTTCCGGATCAAAGCCATTGGAATACTGACCTTTAAAATCCTGAAAAAACTGCTCTGCTGGCAATGTGCCTTTCATGTATTCGGCAAGACGTTCGGCCTGCGCCATGTTTTCAACCACAACGGTCGGCGCGTTTTCCTTGCTATGCGAGAATGTGGCGCGGGTTTCTTCGTGATTTGGCTTGCCGTGGACAATGATCGTGTAATTTTTCTCTCCGATCTGCGCAGCGCGGTTCCAGACTTTTTCTACAAACGGGCAGGTTGTATCATAAACGTAGGCGTTAATGCCCAGTTCGGTCAGTTTTTGCTGGTTTTCGACGGTTGTGCCGAAAGCGGGGACGATCACAATGTCATCTGCATTCAGTTCCTCCCAGGGAATGAGCGGATTTCCTTTGGTATCCATGATAAAACGCACGCCCCGGTCCACCAGATCGCGGTTTACGTCCGGGTTATGGATCATTTCACTGAGCAGGAAAATGCGTTTATCCGGGTTTTCAGCAATGGCCTTATAAGCAATGTCAATGGCGTTTTCAACCCCGTAGCAAAATCCAAAATGCCGCGCAATCAGAAATTGGACCGGGCCGAAATCCAGCAATGTAGGTGCATAGTCACGTTTCAGCTTGTCATTTTTACGGCGGAATTCCTTAATCGGCGTAATGATCCTGCTCCGGTAAAAATCAGGAATGTTGAACGTTTTCATTGACTAAATTTGGTAGATTGCAGTAAACAAATTAGGGTATATTATGACCAAAAATCAAACATATACGATCCTTTTTTAAGAACAACGGTTCATCAAACATTGTTCGAACGACGTTTACGGAAAATTTTTTTCCCGTTGATGCAACATGCAGGCGCATCTGCTGTCCTTGATACAGAACGTTCAAATATATATTAGCCATTCTGCTTGAAAACACATTTTTACCCTGACCGGCACGTCGAACTGGTGGAACGTTGTAAACTCGGTGAGCGCAAAGCGCAATACGAGCTTTATAAGTTGTATTCGAAAGCCATGTTCAACATCTGCATGCGGATATTGAATCATTTGGGGGAGGCAGAGGACGCTTTACAGGAAGCATTCGTGGATGCATTTACCAACCTGCACCAGTTTCGGCAGCAGTCGACATTCGGCGCCTGGTTGAAGCAGATCGTTGTCAATAAGGCGATTAACCACATGCGGAGCCGGAAAGTGAAATGGGTGGAAATTGAAGAATGGCAGGAAACGGCGGAGAACATCGACCGGAATGAAAGTTATTTCGGGATGGATGAGCATGAGACGAACCTGGAAGTGGAGCGCGTGCGCAACACGGTGCAGAAGCTGCCGGATGGTTACAGAGTGGTCTTGAGCCTTTACTTATTTGAAGGATACGATCACGAGGAAATAGGAGAGGTGCTGGGGATCAGCGAAACGACGTCAAGGACGCAATATATGAGAGCTAAAAGAAAACTCACAGAAATGCTTTCGAAATAGTTGCAGCAATAATTTTAAACTTAATCGTTTGAGTTCCATCTAAACTAATAAGGATTTGAGAACATTATTTACACATGACAAGTTGATTAACCTATGAAAAATTCTTCTGATAAAAAAGATCGATTGGAGCGGTTTGTGCGAGATAACAGGGATGGATTTGATACTTTCTTACCGCAAGATTCTTTATGGAGCCAGATCGATAGCAAATTACATAACGAGATTCCGATTGTGCCGGAGCAATCCAAAAAAAAAATTAGGCGACTGAGCAGCCCTTATTTTGACTGGCGCATAGCGGCCGGTGTGTTCCTGGCGCTTGGAATTGGTTTTTTAGTTTACCTCAATAATGAATACGGCATAACCCGCGACCCGAAAGTGGCGCTCAAAGTCCCTACCTATGCCAAGGAATTCAATGCTTACAATGTTGCAATAGACCAGAAAAGAGAGGAGATCATCAAACTCGCGCGGAATAATCCGGAGGTGTATAAAGATTTCTCTGCGGATCTGGAAAGTCTGGAAGTGAGTTATAAAAATCTGCGCTCCAACTTATCGAATGCTCCCAACCAGGAAGCATTACTGGAAGCGATGGTCCAGAACTTACAATGGCAGGTTGACCTGCTCAACCAACAATTAGAAATTTTGCAACGCATTAATAAAGTAAAAAATGGAGACGATAAAGAAGTCGACAGCGCGCCTGTTATTTAGCATGTTTTTCATGCTGCCGCAGCTGTTGCTGGCAGTAAGCCCGGATCCGGAACAGAACGGGCTCATTGAAAAACGAAGGAATATTGTAAAGGTTTTTGATGTTAAAAATAATGACCAGCTTGTCGTTGATAATCAGTTTGGGCAGGTCAAAATCAATCTTTGGAATAAGGAAGAGATTAAGGTTGAGATCATTGTAACGGCGAATGCGCCTACGGACGGCCGCGCTTCGGAATATCTCGGGGCTGTTAGAATCGACGAAAAACGGATCAAGAACCAGATCAACCTGACGACACATATTGACAGGAGCCAGTTTGGAAATAATGGCTGGAACAACAAAAAAGGTGACAAGAACTTCATTCAGATCGATTACACGGTATATATGCCAAAAGAAAATGCGCTGATTGTGCGCAACAAGTTTGGCGACACAGACATTCCTTCCTTTCACGCGCCGCTGACGGTGGATTCACGCTATGGGCATTTCGTAGCCAACATTCTGGATAATGCTGAAAACGTGATCGATGTGCGTTATGGCAGCGCTAAAATTGGGAAAATGGACGGCGGAAAGCTGGAATTCCAATACTCAAACCTGAAACTGGATATGGCTAAAAAAGTGTTCATTACCAACAAGTTCGGCGAGCTGAACATTGGTGATGTGACAAATCTGGATGCCGACATTGATTATTCAGGCGCGAAAATCGGAACCATGCGCGGCTCAGGAAAAATTAAGCTGAACTACTCAGGTAATTTCAAGATTGATCAGCTTACCAATTCAGCGGAAAACATTGACATTCAGGCATCTTACTCGTCGATTATCTTGCCGGCAGATGCAAACCAGTTCAATGTGACGGTTACTTATGGGAATTTCAGTTATCCGTCCTCCAATGTGAATTTTTCCATGCAGCCGGCGAAGGATGATAAAGCTTATAAACAAAAGCAATATCAAGGAAAAGTAGGAACCGGATCAGGAACGCGGATAACCGTCGTATCACGATTTGGTGATGTGAAATTGAAAGATTAATGTGTGTAAGCCAGTCATTTATCTTCAACTAACACATTGTATCTGAAATCCAGCGGATCGAAAAGATCGAACAGCTTTTCGATAAATTGCGGATCATTGATGTAGAAATTCAGCAGATTATCATAGCGTTCCTGGGCGATTCCGTTCGGGAACAGCTTGTTTTTTAGGCTGATCAATTGCGTAATCTCAGACTCGTGGTTGCGCTCTTCGGCTTTAATAATGCGCTTTTCCAGATGTTTCAGCGAATTCAGTAACCGCGTTTGCTCGGCTTTGACAGCTCCGTGCATGGTTTGGTCCACTGCGGTTGCTTTATTTAAAATCGCCTCAAAAATCTCATTAAACGCATTTTTCTGATCTTCCAGACTTAAAATATGCTGTGTATTCCGCTCAACAAATGTCTTCCTTAACGCAACTTCATCCAGAAAAAGATCCTTGTAATTGATCTTCAATTTCTCGACCTTTTTCCCTTGCAAATGATTGATATACAATGCAAAGTTACGCGGCATTAACATGGGAAAGGGTACATTGAAATGCTCAAAAACTCCTTTTAACTGCATCCAGTAAGGCACTTCTGACGGCCCGCCGATATACGCAAGATTTGGTAAGATTACCTCTTCGTATAATGGTCTCAGAACCACATTCGGACTGAAAAATTCGGGATTTTTAGAAGCCAGATCGAGGATTTCCGACTTGGTGAATGTAATGTCTGTATTCAAAACCTGGAAATTGTCGCCGTCACGCGTAATGCGCTCGCGAAGTCCGTCGGCCAGGTAAAAAAGATTGATTTCTCGTGCGTGAAGCGGCGTGTGATAACCCAGTGCATTGAGTTTGCCGGTGGTTTCTGTGACCAGTTTTTCGGAAACTGAGTCGGTGAGTTCTTCCTTAATAATGGGCAGGAAGTGCCGTTTTAAATCTGCGTGATCTGCGTCAAGCGTGATCAGGCCCTGTTTTCCAAACAATTCGTGCATATAACATCGCACTGCATCGGCCAGTGTGGTGTTTTCGAGATAAGCTTTTGCAAACAACATGGGCTTATCCGGCAATTGCTTTAAAATGCTTTCCAGCTCCTTCGGATTCAGGCGGCCCACAGCTCCCTTGTGCTCGCCGGTCCACTTATGCGTTTGTCCAAACAGATGAAAAGTCGCAATTTCTTCAAAATCATGATCTTCCGTGGCCATCCAGTAAATGGGCACGAAATTGTATTCGGGATAAGCCTCCTTTAGTGCTCTCGCAAGCTTTACCGTCGTTACGATTTTATAAATAATGTAAAGCGGGCCGGTGAAAATATTGAGCTGGTGACCTGTTGTGACAGTGAATGTATTTTCCTTTAAAAGGATCGAAAAATCGGGCAGATAAGGAAGTCCTGTGTATTGTTTTTCTAAAACATCAACCAGCGTTTTACGCTTTTCAATATCAAAATTCTGCTTGCTAATGATGGCCTCTTTTGCATTCTCCAAAGTCGGATAAATACTGTAAAACGATTCCAATGCAGGTTTTTGATCGAGATAATCAAGGAGTAATGCAGGAAATTGGCCCGTTGTACGAAGATCCAGGGAATGCAGGGTCATGAAAGGTGGTTTTTCAGTAACTAATAGAGAATCCAACGTAAATTATTTAGCGATATTTTATTCAAACAACCATTAACCTAACGTGAAAACAAAGGATATTGGTTTCCCAAATTTGCGCATTTTGGGGTAGAATAAAAAACCTTTCATCACAACAAAAAAGCCAGACCTTACAAAGGTCCGGCTTTCCATGATTCATTTGGTTTTTAGTTGTGCAGGCATTGTAATCGAGCTTTAAACCCGGCTCTCCGCCCAAAATATTGTTTCAAAAAACATAATCATTCTTGGCAATCAGTTCATCAGCAACGCTGCGGCGCGCATCTTTGAGGTTAACCGGTTCAATTTTCGTAAACCGTTTCAATCCCATCAGCATCACCCGCAGCTCATCGCTTTCTGCAAAGCTTGTGATGGCAGCTCTTCCGGCATTGTTTACCTTCTCAACAGCGCGGTGCAAGTAAATGATAGCCATATCCTGGTGCAGCTTATTGGCATCAACTCCAAGCAACTCAATCCGTTTTTCAACCCGTAACAGCACCGATTCAGCAGCATAAATTTCAATCACCATGTCGGCCAGGTTCATGATAATTTCCTGCTCTTCGGAAAGTTTCATCATGAATTTCTGAACGGCCGCACCCGCCACCATTAAGGCTGCTTTTTTAAGATTTTGAATGACTTTTTTCTCAGTTGCAAAGAGCGTTTCGTCTTCGCTCATGCTGAAATCAGGAATGGACATAATTTCTTTTCCAACCGCCATCGCGGGCCCCATCAGATCGATCTGGCCTTTCATGGCGCGTTTCAGGAGCATATCCACGACGAGGAGCCTGTTGATCTCATTGGTTCCCTCAAAAATCCGGTTAATACGGCTGTCGCGGTAAGCCCGGTCCATAGGCGCATCTGCGGAAAAGCCCATGCCGCCGTAGATTTGAACGCCTTCATCCACCACAAAATCAAGCACTTCTGAGCCATGTACTTTCATAATGGCACATTCAATGGCTAATTCTTCCAGTGCTTTCAGTTTAGATTCCGCGTCTGACATCCCTTTTTCCTGAAAGGTGGAAATCAGGTCATCAATGTTTTGCCCAACGCGGTAAGAAGCTGATTCGGAGGCAAACATTTGCGTAGCCATTTCCGCCAGCTTATGCTTTATCGCACCAAATTGGGAGATAGCCGTGCCAAATTGTTTCCTTTCATTGGCATATGCAATGGCCTGTTGCGTTACTCTTTTGGCACCGCCTAATGCTGCCGCAGCCAATTTGATCCGCCCGATATTAAGAATGTTAACTGCGATCTTAAAGCCGTTTCCGCGTTCTGAAAGCATGTTTTCGACGGGAACCAGGCAATCATTGAAGAAGATCTGCCGCGTATCCGAGCCCTTAATCCCCATTTTATGTTCCGGTGCATTCATTGTAATGCCGCCGGATGACTTTTCAATGATGAAGGCGCTCAGGTTCTTATCAGTTTGTCCGTTTTCTTCAATTTTGGCAAACACAATAAACACATCTGCAAAACCGCCATTGGTAATCCACATTTTCTGGCCGGTAATGGCATAATGTTGACCGTCGGAAGTGAGTATCGCTTTGGTTTTACCAGAGTTGGCATCCGAGCCCGAATCCGGCTCTGTTAAACAATATGCTGCTTTCCATTCACCCGTCGCGAGCTTGGGAAGATATTTGCTTTTTTGTGCTTCATTTCCGTAGTAAAGGATCGGCAATGTGCCGATGCCCGTGTGCGCCGAAAGTGCGACGGAGAATGAATTCCCTGCGCCGGTGGCCTCCGCAACGAGCATGGAAGTGTTGAAGTTCATGCCAAAACCGCCATATTCCTCCGGAACGGCCGTTCCCAGCAAGCCCAGCTCACCGGCTTTGTCCATCAATCCTGAAATCAGCTCGGGACTTTTTGCATGATCAATTTCGTCCAGGATGGGCCATATTTCCTTGCCAAGAAACTCCCTGCAAGTGTCTGCAATCATACGCTGCTCTTCCGTAAACTCCTCAGGAATAAAAATTTGGGACGATAAGGTTTCTTTAATCAAAAATTCACCTCCCTTAATAGACGTCTTATTCGCTTCTGCAACGGCCATATTTTTTAACTTTTATTGATGGTTAAGGCTTGAATTAAGGTATGCTTGCATACTACTTCTTGTATTGCAAATATAAATCATTCGCAGTATTATGCAAGCATACCTTTCGCAAAAACCAAAGGAGAAAAATGGTGATTTAAAGCCTTACTTTTTGAAGATTTTAAACTGTTTTAAGACCGTGCCGTTGCTGTGCAGACGGACGACATAAATGCCCGAAGAAATGTATAATCTGGAAAGATCAATGTTGGCCAGGTCATCGGAAACAGTGACAAATTCCTTTGGAAAATCAATCTTTTTCCCTGAAACTGTAATCAGCTCGTAGGAAATGTCATTAGCGTCCAAACCGGCCGGGAGCTTCACATTAAAAACGCTTTCCACCGGATTCGGGAAAAAACGCCAGTCTTCCAGGTCTTTTGTAATGTTGATAGAATCGCCGTAGGAAATGCTGAACTGGATCGAGTTTGTGACAATCGCCGAATCCTCTTTCGTTGCAGTGACCGTGAGGGTGTACCGGCCGATATAAGGTGCAAATCCGCTGGCATTTTCATAAAGTGCAAACGGAAAATTTTTCGTTTGTGATTTCCTGTTATACGGACCTGTTAAACTGAAATCAACTTTGTCGTAGTCAAAATTTCCGTGTGCATAGATATTCAGGGAGGATGGCAAATCGCTGTGCGCGAGGACGTCATCGCCCGTGAGTTTCCTGATGACACGCTGATCCACTTTGCTTCCGCCTTGCACCAGTTCGAAACGGAACTTGGGGATTTCAACGATCAGTATAAACGGCACTTCCACATATGCTCCTGCATTATCGTAAGCCCTGATAATGAGCCTGTATTCTCCCTCAACTGTTGGCGTTCCGGAAAATGTATTGAGTGCGAAGTTGAGCCAGGATGGGCGGTTTTGTAATGTTATGGAAGAAATATACCCGTCGGGATCACCAAAGATTTCTGTGGGTAAAATGTAGTTAAACGGCATGTTTAACTGGCCATACTTGACCGGTAATGAACCAGCTGCATAAGGCGGCGCATTAAGGAACTGTTTTTCGACGACTTTAATCGTGAAATAGGTTTCCACAAACGCATTCAGATCGTCATATGCTTTCAAACTAATGCGAAATTCACCCAAGCTAGGCGGCGTTCCGGTCAGGACACCATTTGAAAATTTAAGCCAGCCTGGAAGCTCGCTTGCTTCTATTTTGGTCACTTCACCATCTGCATCCTCAAATGCGCCATCGTTGATGGGCAGTGAAAATGGCTCGTTTACAGCAATAGTCTGATTTGAAAAACTGGCATCTACCGTTGGTGGCTTATTGGCATTTTCACGCGTGTCCACACGAACAGTCAGAAATGCTTCCGTGACACCGCCTTCATCATCAATTCCTTTTACCTGAATGCGGTAATCCCCAAGCGTTGCTGGCCGTCCTCTCAGCTGACCGTTTTCAAATTTCAGCCAGGATGGCAAAGTGCCGACCTCCATTCTCACAACCGTTCCGTCGACATCAGAAAAAGTATCAATAGGCAGCTTGTAAGCGAAATCTTTGTTAACCGCAATGATCTGCATCGGCACCGGCTTGAACACATACGGTGGGTAATTAGATGCATCGTCCCAATATTCAGGAGCAAGAATGTCTTCATTCAGACCAATATAAACCGGTTTTGGGTTATTCGGATCGGCGTAAGCACGTTTTCTCCATTCGTCGTAAACAACGTTCATCGGCCCGCTTTTTTCCACAGCTGCCGAAAGCCTGTAACTCACGGAATCGGTATAAACAATGGGTTTCATTGGCTGGCTAAGCCAGGTCTGAGCAGCCTGCCGCAGGAAAGGCTCGGCCCTTGACATGGTGCTCTGTACGGATGCGACAACGGCAACCACATTTGCGCCGTGAGCGAAATTCTCGTTGATCTGTCTTAAATGAGCATTGTTATCAAATACAGTGTTGATAAACAGCTCATTAGCAATTATAAAGTTGGCAGGAGCTGTGCTTTTAATAATATCAACGGACCATCTGTGATCGTGCGTGGCAAGGTCATCATTGATTTTGATACCATTAGATTTTTCATTTAAACTCCTGAAACCCAACGTTCCCCGTACACTGGAAATTCTGTCAAAAACAGAGCCATAGTCAGATACAAATTTGACGTTCGGATCAACCGACTTAACAGCCGTAATCATTTGCTCTGTAAAACGCTTCAGGACAAGGTGACGGTAAATGTACCAGTCCTTACCAGCACGCTGACGGAAGGATTCCGACGGTTCCCAGGGCGTTGCAGGCGGTAACACCTCCTCGAAATTCTTGTGATTGATCCCCCATAAATAATTGAGGCGCTGGAGTTTTTTATAATGTGATATCAAAAACTCCCTGAACCCGGTTATCATGGACCTGGAATAATCGTACACCGCAGGGCTTTCCTTGCCATTTTCGATCAGACTGCCCGGATATTCGCCTTCCTGCGTTCCGGTGGTGGTTATGGAAACGAATAACAGCTGTTTGTTGGTCTGAAGATATTTATATCGCGTAACCGTTTCCTTGACAAATGCTTGTGCTTTTGCCGAGATCGCATCATTATCAAATCCAAATGAAGTATCCTGATATCCACTGATCACCGGCTTGCCCGTGGAGCTCATATGGCTGTCTGAAGGTTCCCAAAAGCCCTTGATCCGCGTGCTATGCCTGCCCAGGTGAATGCGCAGCGCCACTTTCATTCCCAAATCCGTGGCTGTTTTGATTTGCTGGTCGAATTTGTCCCAAAGCGGCTTGTCTGTCGGTGAGGTATAATAGATCTTATCCCAGGGAATGGTAAGATAAACCGCATTCAATCCGTACGCATGTGCCGATCTGATCAGATCCAGCTCAGGGCCCTTTTCGTCTTTATCCAACACATTAAGTAGCATCAGTGCCAGATAGCGCTGGTTGTCCGCCTCGGTCGTTCCGGGACTGGTCTGGGCATAGAGCGTTTGAAAAGAGATAGTCCAAGCCAAAACCACAAAGAATAGCTTCGTGAGCAATTTAGACCCGTACGTAGAATGGTGCATGCTAATAATTTTTATCTATTAATTCGATCCAGTTTCTATAACCATTGTCCACGTTGAACTGACTGGCTACTTCAATGCTTTTTTCACTGCTGGTTGCCGTTTCCCCACTCATTACCGAGCGGATTCCTTTTACCATTTGTTTGATACTAATATCCTGAGTAACAATGCCCATGCCCTCTTTTACAAATTCCGAAACACCACCAGAAGGGAATGAAACAATAGGCTTACCGAGCAGCGCAGCTTCAATCATCACCAAAGGAAACGGGTCCTGCCGGGACGTGAGTAAAAACCCATTTCCCATGTTAAGGTAATTATAATAATCTTCTTTCTGCTTTCCGACAAGGTGAATTTTCGTCGCCGATTTCGAATTCCTGCAACGTTGTTCTGTGTAGTAAACGAGCCCGTCATCAATGCTTGCTCCCACCCATATCAGGTGAACGCGCGGATCGTTAAGTTCTTGTGCAAGATCGGGTAACATATCAAAACCTTTTCTTTCCGAGGTCATTCCTGACAGGATCCATACAAAATCATCGGCCGGAATGCCTAATGCACGTTTCAACTCGGCGGTGCGCTTTTCGTCTTTTTTTACGAGCGTGTGATCGATAAAGGAATAAAGCAGCTCCACATTTTTTCCGCCGGCATCTCTGATCGGCTCACAGGTTGTTTGCGAGCAGCCGATAAGCAGGCTTGAATAATCGATAATGCTTTTGAAATCCGGTGAACTTAAATAGGTGTATGTCAACGGCATTTCATGAAAATGTGTGATCACCGGAATGGAAAATTCCTTGGCAACCACAATCGTTTCGGGCATCATCGTTGTATTTACATACCAAAAATCAGCCTTGAAATCCTTTGCCAGTTTTCTGAGATATTTTAATGTAGGATGAATCCCGAGGTGAAAAGAGATCTTTTCCACCATATTGAAAGTTTTAGGCGCTATAAAAACGGGAATGTCCGAGGGGAACTCTTTCAATAATTCACCATTTGCAAAACTGACAATGCCGATATCAAAGCGGCTTCGGTCAATTTTGTTCACGATATAAAGCAGCATCATTTCCGACCCTGTCCGCGTTGCATAAGGAGTAAAGAAGAGGATCTTTTTCTTAACGTTGTTCATGTACAGCTGTTAGCAGATCAATATTTTCTTCGGGCTTTATCTTATAGAGCCCTTTTTTCAATAGGAGTGTTCGCCAGAAATATTTCAGGATTACCCGTGTCTTGCGCACATATATATGCTGCGTGCGTAGTTCTGTGAATGGGTTTCCGTCTTTTTTTAGATTAAAAGCCATTTTCCAGCCGTAAATAACGGGGATCATGAAAATGTAATGCGCAATGAGCAGCAAATACTGGAACATTCCGTATTGTTTTCTCACCCAAAGGAAGTTGGAAATCTGCATTTGCGTGCTGAAACGGTTGATCCAGGAAATATTTGTCCGCCGGAAAGGATTGTTGTTTTCCAGGTGAATGAACTTGCAGTCTTTGAAATAGCAAAGCTTCCCCAGCTTCCCAAGCCGCCCCGACCATTCCACATCTTCGCCATACATAAAGAAATCATCACTGAACCCGCCTGTTTTCTCAAATCCTTCCCTGCGAAGAAAAATGAAAGCGCCCACAAGCCAGTCATACTGGTCAGGATCGGCATGTTGGGGATCGGGATAAAGCTTTTTCACAACCCTATCTACGGTATTACTGATCGGAAGGATGAAAAATGTGCGGCGGAAGTCGTTAAAACTTTGGTAAAAAGGCATTGGCGTGCCGTCGGCGTAATATTGTAGTGCGCCGCATGCGATAATGTCGGTTCGCACATTCAGGCGTTCGTAGCAGCGGTGAATGACATTATCGGTAATTAATGTATCCGCATTCAGCAGCAGGAAATATTTTCCTCTTGCTACGGCCATTCCCCTGTTATTAGCAATCCCAAAACCGTCGTTAGAAGGCGCGTTAATCCATGTAATCTCCGGATATGCCCTTCTTACTAATTCGCCACCACCGTTTTCCGGATCATTATCAACAACAATAATCTCAAAAGAAATGCCTGAAGTAAACTTATGAATAGAGTCTAAACAATTGATTATGAGCTGAGGCGTCCGATAATTGATAATGATAATGGATACATCCATGCAGAGGTGTGTATGTTTTGGGGCAAAAATAAAGAATCTCCGCCGAAGATGGTTCATTCTTCAACGGAGACCGTAAAATAAGTTATGCAATTACCGAACGGTTTAATTTAACCTTTCAAAAATTCCCGCGACGCCCTGCCCGCCGCCAACACAGGCTGTTACCATGCCGTATTTTTGATTTCTGCGTTCCATTTCATTAAATAACTGCACAGAAAGCCGCGCGCCTGTCGATCCCAACGCATGTCCCAAAGCGATGGCACCACCATTGGGATTCACAATTTCCGGATTAATGTCCAGTTCCTGGATCACTGCCAGCGATTGTGCTGCAAATGCCTCATTCAGTTCTATTTGTTCAATGTCGTTCAGTTTCAATCCCGCCTGTTTCAATGCAATAGGGATAGCAGCCACCGGTCCGATGCCCATTACGCGCGGGTCCACGCCGGCAGTTGCATAGGAAAGCATTTTAGCAATGGGCTTCAAATTCAGCTCCTCCACCATTTTCTCTGACATGACCATTACAAATGCTGCTCCGTCGGAAGTTTGGGATGAATTTCCTGCGGTTACGGTTCCTCCTGCTGCAAAAACGGGTTTGAGTTTATTGAGTGCTTCTAATGTTGTATCCGCTCGTGGCCCTTCATCCTGTTTTACAACAATTTCTTTCGTTTTCTTTTTGCCCGAAGCCGCGTCAAAATAAGTTTCTGTAACAGTTACAGGCACAATTCCATCCGCAAACCAGCCCTCTTTCTGCGCTCTCAATGCTTTCTGGTGTGAGCTGAAAGCGAATTCATCCTGCTTCTCGCGGCTAATGTTGTAATCTTTTGCAACCTGCTCGGCGGTCAGGCCCATGCTTAAATAATAATCCGGGTTGGTATGCGCAATTTCATAGTTCAATGCTGTTTTCCATCCCATTGTAGGAACGAGTGACATGGATTCTGTTCCGCCCGCAATGATACAATCGGCCATTCCGGCATGAATTTTCGCTGACGCCATGGCAATGGCTTCCACGCCGCTGCCGCAATAACGGTTGATCGTAATGCCAGAAACGTTTTTTGGTAATGCGAGCAAAGCCACATAACGACCCATTTGCATGCCCTGCTCCGCTTCTGGCACCGCATTGCCAACAATCACATCGTCTACGCGGGCAGGATCGAGGTTAGGGATTTTTCCAAGCAGATATTTAATGACAGTTGCTCCCAGGTCGTCGGGACGGGTAAAACGGAAGCCTCCCCGGGAAGCTTTTCCGACGGCGCTACGGTAACCGGCAACTATGTATGCATTCATATATGTCTGATTTTAGTTTGGAGCGTAACACAGGCATTGGAGAATAGTATGCCTGCATACCATTGGTAAAAATAGCAATTAATCATAAAACAACAAACCACCGGAATTTGTTTTCCGGTGGTTTGCAATTACCAAGTCTTACTGATGGAACCTTTGATATTTTAAAAATAAATCCGATGTTCTTCGTGCGTTTTGGGCCTTTTAGCGCCGTCCGGCATCACGATCCAAAGGATAATGTAAAACAGGATGATAGGAAATGTTACCGGAATGAAAACGCCCAAAACGAAAAGTACACGGACGATCGTTACATCTATATCCAAATAGTCCGCGATTCCGGATGCTACACCACCTATGATTTTGCTGCTTGTATTGCGAAATAATCTGTTGTTGTTCATGGCTGTGGTTGTTTATTTTTTCTTTGATGATTCAAAGGTACTGTGTATTACATAGTAGTTGAAAATAATTGGTACAAACGGTTCTCTTGCCTGAGTATGGGTGCCTTATTGGTTTGAGCAAACGGTAAAAAAACATTAGAGTTACATTAGGATTCTTCTGATTCATATACAATACTATTTGCAATGAATTACCTTTGAGTTTGAAAATGATAGCTTTGCTGACAATCTGGCACGATTAACGGGCAGGCTCAATTATTTTTCTGTAAATGATCGGTTAAAAACATATACTAAAATCATGTTTAAAATATTTTCAAAGCTGTTCGGCACAAAATCAGAACGGGATTTAAAAGAATTGACTCCCTACGTTGATAAAGTCAATGCCGAATACGCACTCCTGGCTTCTTTAACCAATGATGACCTGCGGGCAAAATCCGAAGGTCTGAAACAACATATTGCCGACAACCTGAAATCCATTGATGATCAGATTGCTGCTTTAAGACAACAAGCTGCTGATGAGCCTAATGTCGATAGCAAAGAAGCGATTTTCAAGAAAATTGATGCGCTTGATCTGGATCGGAATAAAGAACTTGAAAAGATCCTTCTGGATATTTTGCCAAAGGCCTTTGCCATTGTAAAAGAAACGGCGCGCCGCTTCAAGGAAAATGAAAAGCTGGAAGTGACGGCTTCTTTCTTCGACAGGGAAGTGGCAACCAAAAAGTCACACGTTACCATTGAAGGTGACAAAGCTTACTGGAATACAACCTGGGATGTAATTGGACAGCCTATTAAATGGAACATGCTGCATTATGATGTGCAGCTGATCGGTGGTGTGGTTTTGCACCAGGGGAAAATCTCTGAAATGGCGACAGGGGAAGGGAAAACGCTTGTTGCAACGCTTCCCGCATTCCTTAATGCATTGGCAGGAAACGGCGTTCACATTGTAACCGTTAACGATTACCTGGCAAAACGTGATGCGGAATGGAATGCACCTCTTTTTGAATTTCACGGCATGAGCGTCGATTGCATTGACCGCCACCAGCCCAACACCATTGCCCGCAGAAATGCATATAAAGCCTCATTGACTTACGGAACGAATAACGAGTTCGGTTTTGACTATCTGCGTGACAACATGTCACGTACGCCCGAAGAACTCGTTCAGCGCAAGCACCATTTCGCGATGGTCGATGAGGTTGACTCCGTTTTGATCGATGATGCGCGTACGCCATTGATCATCAGCGGCCCAGTGCCAAGAGGTGATGAACAGGAATATCTGGAATTGAAACCACGCGTTTCGCGGATCGTTGAAGCACAGAAAAAGCTGGCGATGGATTTCCTTACCGACGCCAGAAAGAAAATTGCAGCCGGCGATAAAAAAGAAGGAGCATTATCCTTGTTCCGTGCACATCGCGGAATGCCGAAATACAAGCCGTTGATTAAATATCTGAGTGAATCAGGCATTAAGGCGCTCATGCAGGAATCGGAATCGATTTATCTTGCTGAAAACCAAAAGCTGATGCCACAAGCGGATGAACCGCTTTATTTCACAATTGACGAGCGTCATAACAGCATTGAACTAACAGAAAAAGGAATTGACTTCCTGACAGGTGAGTCGGAAGAGACCAACTTCTTTATTCTGCCCGACATTGCGGTTGATCTGGATGCAATTGAAAAAGACGCATCATTGAATGAGCAGGAACGCATTATCAGGAAAGAAGCATTAATCCGCGATTATTCTGTAAAAACAGCACGTATCCACACAGTTAACCAGCTTTTGAAAGCATTTACGCTTTTCGAAAAAGACGTGGAATACGTGATCATGGACGGAAAGGTTAAGATCGTCGATGAGCAGACTGGCCGTATCATGGATGGCCGTCGTTATTCCGACGGTTTGCACCAGGCGATTGAAGCAAAAGAGAATGTGCGCGTTGAAGATGCGACTCAGACTTACGCGACAGTTACCCTTCAAAATTACTTCCGGATGTATCACAAGCTGGCCGGTATGACCGGAACGGCGGAAACGGAAGCAGGTGAATTCTGGGAAATCTACAAACTGGATGTGGTTTCGATTCCTACCAATGTTAATGCGGTTCGGAAAGACCATGAAGATAAAGTGTATCGTTCGGTTCGTGAAAAATACAATGCGGTAACGGATGAAATTGTAGAGCTTGTGGAAGCCGGGCGGCCAGTCTTAGTAGGTACAACTTCGGTTGAAAACTCTGAGATCATCAGCCGGATGCTTACATTAAGAAAAATCCAGCACCAGGTTTTGAATGCCAAGCAACATCAGCGTGAAGCGGAAGTGGTGACAGAAGCCGGTAAGCCGGGAACTGTAACGATTGCAACCAACATGGCTGGTCGTGGAACGGACATTAAGCTTACACCGGAATCGAAAAAAGCGGGCGGACTTGCGATCATTGGTACAGAACGTCACGAAAGCCGTCGTGTAGACAGGCAGTTGCGTGGTCGTTCCGGTCGCCAGGGTGACCCGGGTTCTTCTCAATTCTTTGTCTCGCTGGAAGATAACCTCATGCGTCTCTTCGGTTCCGACCGGATGGCGAAGGTGATGGACCGGATGGGGTTGGAAGAAGGCGAAGTGATCCAGAGCGGAATGATTACCAAATCCATCGAACGCGCGCAGAAAAAGGTTGAGGAAAACAACTTTGGTATGCGGAAGCGTCTTTTGGAATATGATGACGTGATGAACTATCAGCGTGACGCCATTTATACACGTCGCCGCAATGCATTGTTTGGAGAACGTCTGGCCGTTGACATTGCGAATACATTATATGATGTATGTGACGAGTTGGTGGGCTCTGCAACTTCTTATGCAGAACTTGAACTGGCTGTGATCACAACATTAGGAATGGAACTTCCTTACGGCGAGTCGGAATATGGTTCAATGAGGCCTGCGGACCGTTCACAAAAGCTTTATGAAGCAGCTGAGAAGCAATATCAAGAAAAGAATGCCTCGATAGCAACGAAAGCATTACCAGTTTTGAGCTCTATTTACGCAGAACGCGGTGCGACGATCTCTGAAATTATGATCCCGTTCAGCGACGGAATCCGTCAGACGGGCGTTGTAGTGGGCTTGAAAAAGGCTATCGAAAACGAGGGAAGGGAAATCACGACTGAAATGGAGAAAGCCATTGTGCTATCACTGATCGACCAGGAGTGGAAAGAGCATTTGCGTGAGATGGATGATTTGAAACAATCCGTTCAGAATGCGGTGTTTGAGCAAAAGGATCCTTTGTTGATTTACAAATTTGAGTCGGTTGAGCTTTTCAAACGCTTCCTGAGCAAGGTTAACTTTGATATGATCTCCTTCCTGATGAAGGCGGATATTCCTCAGGAAGAGGCGGTTCCGGCTACTGCGGTGCAGCAAACCGTGCGTCGCCCTGCGCCAGCGCCTGAGTTGCATACCAACCGTGAGGAGGATTTTGACCTGGACATGGACGGCGGCCCGAACGAGTACGCCCGTAATATGGAGTCAACCACAAAGGCACAGCCTGTTCGCACCATTAAAATCGCTGACCGGAACCAGAAAGTATCTGTCCAGTATCGCGATGGCCGGATTTTGCGTGATGTGAAATTCAAAAAAGTGGAGCAGGAAGTGAAGAACGGAGATTGCGTTGTGATCGAATAATCATTCATAAAGCATTAATAAATTGTAAAGCCCTGCCCTTCTGAATGGATTGGCAGGGCTTTTGATGGAAAGGAAATCAGTATTTATACGATATTTGTATTTTACAGCAAGTCATTAACGAAACATAACCCTGCATGAGACTGCACAAAGAAGGTTACACCATCATGGCCATTACAGCCATTATATTGATACTGATAAACTTAGGCATATATTATCTGCTGCCTGACGGTTATTGGATTCCAAGATTGGTGTTGATTGGCAGTGTGATCGTATTCTTTCTCGTAGTTCAGTTTTTCCGCGTTCCAAAGCGTGTGGTGTATAAAAGTGACAGACAAATCGTCGCGCCCTGCGATGGAAAAGTTGTGGTAATTGAAGAAGTGGTTGAGAGTGAGTATTTTAAAGGTCCAAGGAGACAAATCAGCATTTTCATGTCTCCACTTAATGTGCATATCAACTGGAACCCGATCAGCGGGGTCATCCAGTATTTTAAATATCATCCCGGATTATATCTTGTTGCGTGGCACCCAAAATCCAGCACAGATAACGAGCGCACAACCGTTGTTATCAAGACCATTGAAGGCATCGAAATCCTTTTCCGCCAGATTGCAGGTGCGGCAGCGCGTCGTATACGCTGGTATGTGAAGGAAGGCGACCAGGTGGAGCAGAGCACGGAAATGGGCTTTATCAAATTTGGCTCACGCGTGGACATTTACCTGCCGCTGGATGCGGAAGTAAAGGTTAATCTGCAAGATAAAACTGTGGGAAGCGTAACCGTGCTGGCGGAATTAAAATAAACGCCAGCTCAAAATCTGCTGTAAAAATCCGGGAACCGCGCTGGGATAAACTACGGCCATAAACACAAATCCGAAGATCGCGCCGACCATGTGCGCGCTGTGGTTCACATAACTCGTTCCGCGCTTGGATTCGTAAAATGAATATCCCAAAAAGAGCAATCCAAAGATAAATCCGGGCATACAGATAAAGAAATACAAACAAACCTGCATCAAAGGCGAATAAAGGATTGCGGCAAAAAGCACGGCTGAAACACCGCCGGACGCACCCAGCGAATTGTATTTGGAATTATTCCGGTGTTTCAGGAATGTCGGAATGTCTGAAACAATGATGCCGACAATGTAAAGGAACAGGAAATAAATGGTGCCGCTCGGCCCAAAGAGCATAGCAAAAAGCCTTTCAATTCCTTCTCCTACAAACCACAAACTGAGCATATTAAAGATCAAATGCCCAAAATCCGCATGAACAAAACCGGATGTTACGAAACGGTAATATTCGTTGCGCTGCGTGACTTTATAAGGATTAAGGATCAGTTTGTCCATTAAACTGTAATTGTTTAATGCATAATAGCTGATTCCGGATGTAATAATGACGAGTATGAGGGTTATGGACATGTTCGGTGTTGAATGTTTGAATAACTGTTACTTTTCGCGCTCAACCAGTTGCTCGGCAAATTGCAGCAATGGTTGCTTTCTTGCTTCATCAATTTTAAGTGCGTGCAGGCTGGAAAGCCCTTTGGAAAAATACTCCTGGATTTTTTGTTCCGTGAATGCACGGATGCCCAGCTTTTCGTAAATGGCTGTAACGCCCGCCACTTTTTCCTGCTTATCGAAATCGGCCAGACCGATCCATTTATCCAGTTCGGCTTTTGATTCCTGATCCGCTTTGGACAATGCTTCAATCAGCAGGAATGTCTTTTTGTTTGAAATAATATCACCGCCTACCTGCTTTCCAAATTTATCGGGATCGCCATAAACATCCAGGAGATCGTCTTTTAATTGAAAACCAATCCCCATATTTTCCCCTGCTGAATAAAGCAACTGAATGGATTCTTCATCAGCACCGCCGATAATCCCGCCAAGTTCCAATGCAAAACCGAGCAAAACCGAAGTTTTCAGGCGGATCATGCCCAGATATTCTTCTTCGGTAACGTCCCAGCGGGTTTCAAAATTCATATCCAGCTGTTGCCCTTCACAAACTTCGGCAGCCGTTTTATTGAATCTTTCCAAAACACGGCGCAGCTTTTCGGCAGGAATGTCCAGCAGCAGATCATAGGCCTTTATTAACATCACATCCCCGGACAAAATCGCCGTGTTCGCATTCCATTTTTCGTGAACCGTCGGCTTTCCCCTTCGTAGCGGCGCCTGGTCCATAATGTCATCGTGCATCAATGTGAAATTGTGAAAAACCTCCACGGCCATAGCCGGTTTCACAGCATTATCCCATTGATCAGAATATATTGAAGCGGCAAGTAATGTCAGCAAAGGGCGGAAACGCTTGCCGCCGAGCGACATAATGTAGCGGATCGGCTCATAAAGCTCAGCGGGATGAGCGCCGTAGGATTGTTTTTCAAACTCAATTTGCAGCGTCTGCAGTAATTGTTCGGGTTTAATCATTCGCAGGGTAAAAAAAGTCCGTTCAGATAAACCTGACGGGTAAAATAGTAACGTCGTGATTTGATCAGATATGTATGCAAAGTAGGGAAAATTAATAACTTTGAGATTCCGCCCATCATATATTAATTCACCCCGCATGCCTTTTCACCAATATTTCAACGGAGAAATCCTTCCTATTGACAGCCCGGTTTTCAAGACCCATGACCTTGGCTTACTCCGCGGTTTTGGCCTTTTTGACTATTTCAGGACTTATAATGGCGTGCCGTTCCGCTGGGATGATTACTGGCAGCGGTTTGAAAATTCGGCGCGTTTGCTGAAACTGACATTGCCCGTAACGCAGCAGGAAACCGCAAAAGTGCTGGCCGATCTGCATGCTATGTCAGGTGAACAAGAAGTTGCTTTCCGTTTTGTATTAACCGGCGGCTATGCACCGGACAGCGTTAATGTTGTTGAGCCTAATTTTCTGATCCGGACTGAGGCTTTGCCCCAGGACAATCCAGCAGGCCGTTTGAAAGGGATTAAAGTCTTGCCTTATGACTATGTACGTGATCTGCCGGAAGTGAAAACGACGAATTACGTGCATATGGTGCTGATGGCCGACGAACTGCGACGCCAGCAAGCAGCCGATTTGCTTTTCCACAAAGAAGGGGAGATTAGCGAGCTGACGCGAAGCAACATCTTCATTTTTCAGGGAGATAAGCTTATTACTTCGGACCGCAACATTCTCAAAGGCATTACCCGAAAAGTGGTTATGGAGCTTGCCAAGCCTCATTTTAAAGTGGAGGTGCGGCCGGTAATGTATAAAGAGGTCATTATGGCTGACGAGGTGTTTACGACCAGCACTACCAAGTGGGTGATGCCCGTGGTGCAGATCGGCGACTTGCCGGTGGGCAATGGTGAGGCCGGAAAACGGACGCTTTTCTTGCAGCAGTTGTTTGAAAAGCTGGTCGCCAGTTGGGGCAAATAAAAAAAGTGGCGAGCCGGTTGGCTGCCACTTTCCGATTCTCGTAATAAGCTAAAATTTATTTAGGTGCATTTGGTGAATCCTTGTTTACGATCGGCCATACGCCAGGTCTTGGAACGCTTACGCCCTTGGTCATGCCTCTTTTCATCTCATCCGGCCCAAAATAGTATAGCGGCCAGCCTTTATAGGTAAGTTGTTTTTTGCCAAAAACATCAATGGTCGCGAACGTTGTTTTGTCGAGATTGGAAGGAAGTCCTTTTACTTCGCTCACTTCGTAAATCGGCCATGTTCCATCTTTCTGCGGATCATTGGTTGTCCAGTTGTTAATGCCAGACGAATCGCGGGCGAATGCATACAATGTTCTGCCCATGCCGTCTACAAAAAACTGCGTTTCTCCAGTTCCTTCCGTCAAATCAGGTTTGTAGGATTTTCCATCGTTCCCCACAAGCTGCGCATTGGCCAGCATAATCGTGTAATCCGTCTTGGCGACAAACCAGATTCCACCTACATTCTCACCTTTCGTTTCACCGGCAGCTGCATCATTTGCGAAATAATACAGCGGCCATCCTTTATAAGTGGTTTGAGGTTTGCCGTCAGCACGGGTAATGTTGGCAAAATCACCGGCCGTAAGGTCGCCATCAATTTTAAGCTTAGAGAGATCGCTTACAGCGAAAACAGGCCAGTTCGACTCGCAGTTGCCTGAGCAATTGGAATTTCCGTTAGCGTCTTTGGAAAAGAAATAGAGCGTTTTGCCGTCCTTATCGGTCAAAATCCTTCCTAATGTGGCATTGTCTTTGAGCTGAATGTCATTGGCGACAGGCGTAGGATCTGTTTCCGGGTCGTCATCCGAGCAGGATATGGCAATGGACATGATCAGGCCCAGGAGAAAAAGCATGCGGGTGAATTGAAATAATTTCATGGGTTCAATTTTTTATTGTTAGAGATGAATTGGATTGTCGTGAATACGAGCAAAGCCATCCGAAGGTTGCGCAACAAAAAAAGCATAACCAATGGCTATGCTTTTCTAAGTGAATGCGAATCGTTTTTCAGCTCCAACCCTGCGCCGTGATCGGCACCCGGCCGTCTCCTTTGGTATGGAGCACTATTTCTTCCTTATCTCCCGTCATGTAGCCTATAAAGCTGATTTTAGGATTGTTTTTAATCAAATCATAAGATGCCTGTGAAACCGTAAAAAGCAGTTCATAGTCCTCACCACCGTTCATGGCCGCCGTGATCGGGCCAATGTTCAGTTCTGAGGCAGCCAGGTAAGTTTGCTCGTCAATTGGAATTCTTTCTTCAAAAACCACCGCACCTACGCCCGATTGGGCACACAAATGCAGCAAATCAGAAGCCAATCCATCCGACACATCGATCATGGAAGTGGGCAGCACACCTGCTTCTGCAAGCTCGTATATGACGTCCATACGTGCTTCCGGCCGAAGCTGGCGCTGGATTACATAATCTTTTCCTTCCAGTTCCGGCTGCATATCAGGATTGGCAAGGAAAACCTGTTTTTCCCTTTCCAGCAATTGCAAACCCAGGTAAGCGCCGCCCAGATCGCCCGTAACACACAGCAGATCATTGGCTTTTGCCGTGTTTCTGTAAGTAATTTTATCCTTTTTAACCTTCCCAAAAACACTTACGGAAATCAAAAGCCCCGATCTTGAAGACGAAGTGTCGCCGCCAACCAGGTCTACATTAAAATCCACACAAGCCGCTTTCATGCCGGCATATAATTCATCAATCGCTTCCAATGAAAACCGGTTGCTTAATGCCAGATTCACAGTGACTTGCCTCGGAATGCCGTTCATCGCCGCAATGTCCGACACATTCACCGAGATGGCTTTGTAACCCAAATGTTTCAAAGGGAAAAAGGTAAGGTCGAAATGCACGCCTTCCAGCAGCATATCCGTTGATAGCAAGCCAAATTCCTCACCCGTATCAATCACCGCTGCATCGTCGCCAATTCCCCTTATCGTATCCGGTAATGTTGTTTTTATTCCGCTGTTTATTCTTTTTATAAGCCCGAATTCCCCCAGGCTGCTTATTTCCGTTCTTGTTTCCATGGTGCAAAATTAGCTAAAAAAAGCGAAGCCACTTCCTGTGGGAAATGGCTTCGTGATATTATAGACTATCTCAAAAGCATTGTAATATGCTAATGGAGAGGATTATGGATTGCTTAATGTGTATTCGTTGATCGTTCCGCCGGTTTTAGGGCTGGATTTCAATCTGGTCAGAATCAATCTGGCGTCGTCCAGGGATGTAATTGTGAATTCAACGGTTCCGCCGCTTCCGGTTGGCTGAGGCGTTAACTCTCTAAGGATCAGCTTAGAATCGCCGTCCAATTCCCAGGTTCCGCTGAATGTGCTGCCGTCGAACTCCGTATAGGAAACCGTTTTCGTGCCTGATGCGTCATTTAATGTCAGTCTGAAAGCCGAATAAGCCGGGACCGCATTGGTTGAGCCTCCTCTGGTGTAGACAACCGTCGGCCCGTGCTTCACAGATTCAGCCGTCCAGGCTTTGGCAATACGCTCTGATACGGGTTTCACTTTTTTCTTACATCCGGTTGCAATCAGGGTCAGTGCCAGTATTGTACACCAAATTAAAGAGTAACTTTTTTTCATATTTCGTTTTCTTGAATTTCCTAAACAGAACGCCAAGTTCTTACATTTTAGTCTTATTATCAAAATATTCATCCAAGATCATTTTTAATTTCTAACCGAAAATCCGTAATCACTAAATTGCAGGCTAAACGGCAGTAATGAAAGAATATACAAAAGCGCAGCTTGCGCTCAGAAACGGGCAGGATAAGGAGGAAATCTGGTGCGCATACAAAGGCATAATCTATGATGTAACCGCATCGCGACTCTGGCGAAACGGGCATCATTATGAGCATTGGGCAGGCCAGGATCTTACCAAGGAACTGGGCGACGCGCCACATTCGGAAAAGGTTTTTAAGCGCTTCAATGCCATCGGAAAATTACAGTCCTGAAAAGCCAGCCCATCCAGACGACATTATCATTACAGCTGAACGCCAGACACATTTATGCAGCAAACCTATTTAATAGCGGATAGCGGATCTACGAAAACCGACTGGGTCATAAAAGGTCCGGAAGGGGAACATTCGTTTCAGTCCGCCGGCATCAATCCATTTTATCAGACTGCGGAGGAAATTATTCCGGTTCTTGAAAGGGAAGTCGTTCCTAATCTGATCGGGACGATCGATAAAATATACTTTTTCGGAGCTGGCTGTGCCGATCAAAAGACAAGTAAGCCCGTTTTTGATGCATTAAGCAAATGTGTTTCTTCTGCTGACATCATTGAAGTTGCGTCCGATATGCTGGGCGCGGCGCGTGGCTTGTGTGGGCATGAGCCGGGTTTGGCGTGTATTTTAGGGACGGGTGCAAACAATGCATATTATGATGGCACCAACATTGTTCGTTCCATTGGCTCGCTGGGTTTCTGGCTCGGCGATGAGGGAAGTGGTTCCTATCTGGGAAAAACATTGGTTGTTCATTTCCTGCAAAATGAGCTGCCTACCGATTTGCATGCGCATTTTACAACTCAATTTCCGGACCTGAACCGACTTTCGGTTTTGGATAATGCTTACAAAAAACCCTATCCTAACCGCTATTTTGCATCGTTTTCAACATTCATTGCAGCGCATAGGGAGCATTTATTCTTGCAGAATATGATCGAAAACGCTTTCACGCTTTTTGCTGAAAAATACATTTGCAAGCATAGCGAAGCAACAATGGTCCCGGTCCATTTCACCGGTTCTATTGCCTTTTATTATCAGGATATTTTAAAAAATGTTTTGGAAAAAAAAGGACTAAAACCCGGACGCATTCTGCGCTCGCCGCTGGAAGGACTTTTGCAGTATTATTCCTGATCTGCTACAATAAAAAAAGCATCGAACGTTAATCCTGCGCCATGTCACGACGAACCATTCAGTCACTCACCGTTTTTTCTGCCTTGCTCATCATTGGTGTGGTGATTACGCAGATCTATTGGGTGAAGCAGGCGCTGGATCTCAGGCACAGGGAATTTAACCAAAATGCGCACGTCGCATTGCAGGACGTGGCGACCAAGCTTGCGAAGGTGAATGGCGTTATGCAAAGCGTCAACCCCGTGGAGCAGCTGTCGCCGCAATATTTTCTCGTAAATACCAACGCGACCACGCAGCCGGAACTCCTCGAAAATTTTATCAAAGACAGTTTTCAAAAAAATAACCTGATCACCGATTTTGAAGTCGGGATTTATGATTGTACGACCAACCGGATGCGCTATGGCATGTCACTGAGCACCAAAAACAATGATAAAATCCCCACGCCGACTTCGAATTGGATCAAAACAGATAAATATCCCTATTATTTCGGTGTTCGTTTTCCTGAGCAGGACAGTTATTTTGCCGGCACCATTAATGGCGCAATCTGGTCTTCTGTGCTGGTTTTGGTGGCGGTCTCGTTTTTTGCTTATGCGCTTTTTGTGATTTTAAGACAAAAACAATTGTCGGAAGTGCAGCGGGATTTTGTCAATAATATGACGCATGAGCTGCAAACGCCCATTTCAACGATTCGCATTGCGGCAGATGTTCTAAACTCGGATAACATTGTAAACCAGCCAAAACGACATCAGAGATATGTTCAGATCGTGCAGGACGAGATTTTGCGATTGCAGGGACAGGTTGAAATGGTGCTTTCAATGGCCAAAGCCGAGCGTAATGCTTTGACATTACAAAAGGAAGTGATGCGCGCGGAAGACATTATCGAATCAGTTTTGCTGCCTTTTGAAAACAAAATAACCTTTCTGAACAAAGCTGAGAACACATTGATCGAAGCGGACCCATTCCATTTCAGATGTATGATCAACAACCTGATTGACAATGCATTAAAATATTCCAATGACACTCCGGACGTAAGGATTGAAACCTATAATAAGGGCAAATGTCTGTTTATAGCTGTTCAGGACCATGGCATCGGGATTGCACCGGAATATCGCAAGAAAATTTTCAACCAGTTTTTCCGCGTTCCTTATGGCGATGTGCATAATGCGAAAGGGTTTGGCATCGGCCTCAGTTACGTAAAACAGATCGTCCGGTCGCATAACTGGAAACTGGACCTGGAAAGTGAACTGGGAAAGGGAAGCACATTTAAAATATCAATTCCTCAGAAATAAGCCTAAATGAAAAAGCGAATTTTATACGTAGAAGACGATCCAAACCTGGCATTTGCGACGAAGGATAATCTGGAAGAGTATGATTATGAGGTCGTTCATGCGCCGGACGGTGTGAAAGCATTGGAATATTTCGGTAAAGACCATTTTGATATCTGCGTGCTGGACATTATGTTGCCGAAAATGGACGGCTTCACATTGGCCGAAAAGATCCGGAATTCGGACAGCCAGGTGCCCATTCTGTTCCTGACAGCACGGGCTTTGCAGGAAGACAAGATCAAAGGCCTCAAACTCGGCGCGGATGACTATATCACCAAGCCATTCAGCATTGAAGAGCTCAAATTGCGTATTGACGTTTTCCTCAGACGCAGCAAATCGGAGCAGCCCCTGGCAACCAAAGCAGATTCCAGCAAGGTCGGCAAATACACATTTGACTTTCAAAAACTGACATTGGCTATCAACGGAAGCAGCCAGAACCTGACATTCCGGGAAGCAGAAGTGCTGAAATATCTCGCCGAAAGACCCGATCAGGTCATTCGCAGGGATGAGCTGCTGAAAGCAATTTGGGGTGATGACGATTATTTTATGGGCCGGAGCCTGGATGTGTTTATTTCAAGGCTAAGGAAATATTTATCGGCCGATCCCGACATTAAAATCGATAATATTCATGGCGTAGGGTTCAGGATGAGGTGGTAATGCGGTATTTTTTGAAAATTTCTTTTATCAGAGTTTGGTCACGAAAAATTAATTGCGCATCTTTGCACCCTCATTTGGAAAAAAAGTAAGGTTATGGCTAAGGTTTGTCAAATTACAGGTAAAAGAACTCGCGTTGGAAATAACGTTTCTCACGCTAACAATAAAACAAAGCGTAAATTCTTCCCGAATTTGCAAAAGAAACGTTTCTTCCTTCCTTCGACAGGAGAATGGGTTACGTTGAAAGTAGCAACATCTGCACTTCGTACTATCAACAAGAATGGTATCGAAGCAACGATTCAAAAAGCATACGACAAAGGAACGCTTACGTTCTAAAAATATTTACGAGTTTTAAAAAGGACTTCTCCTATCCGGGAAGTCCTTTTTTCATGCATCGTGCACACCCCTGATAACGATCGCAGGCATGGCTTCCGCTAACAGCATTTTTCTTTCGCTAGGCTCAAATCTGGGCGACAGGCAGGCAGTGCTTGCATTGGCGAGGGAACAAATCGCAAACAGGGTCGGCACATTATCCAGCGAGTCTTCGGTTTATGAAACAGAGCCCTGGGGCCTGGCCGATCAGCCCGCGTTCCTGAACCAGGTGATCCGCGTGGAAACCGCCTTGGCTCCGGAGGAAGTTTTGAGGATCATCCTCGACATTGAGCACGAGCTTGGCCGCGTTCGTTACGAGCGCTGGGGAGCCCGTGTGATTGACATTGACCTGCTGTATTACAAAGCATTGCTGCTCAACAGCGCCCGCCTCACATTACCTCATCCCCGCCTTCAAGACCGCCTCTTCAACCTGATCCCACTGGTCGAAATTGCGCCTGACTATATAAACCCGCTTCTGAAAAAAACGTCACTCGAATTATTGCAAATGTGTACAGACAACGGGGTTGTATCAAAAATTTCGTGAAAAAATACTATTTCTTGTTAGGTCTCTGATTTTTAGGTTTTGGCCATTTATTCCCTTTTTAGACGAGTTCATCACTTTTTTCTATCATATTAAGTTGATTAACACGTGCTTTGTAGGCTCCTGGAATTAGGTTCAGAAAAACTTTTAAAGAATTTAAAGAGGGTATACGTCTTTAAGGTTGTCATCAGAATAGGAAAAGTTCAATAATGAAATTAAAGCCCATGAAAAACAAATTACTCGTTCCATTCATTTTCTCGCTCTTTTTTTGTGTCAGCGCGTTTGCGCAGAACCGGCACACGGTTAGCGGTTATGTTAAAGACCAGTCAAATGGTGAAGGCCTTATCGGGGTTTCTGTCTACGTTCGGGAAGCCGAAACTGGTGTGGTGACCAATCCATACGGGTTTTATTCGCTGACATTGCCCGAGGGAAATTACACGCTTGTGTTCACCTATATCGGTTACCAGAAATCGGAAAAGCAGGTCACTTTGGATGCAGACAAGACGGTCAGCATTGAAATGTCCGACGAAAGCACCGATTTGCAAGAAGTCACAATCTCGACACAAAAGGAAGACGAGAATGTGAAGAGCATTGAAATGTCTGTGAACAAGGTGGAAATGAAAACGATCCGCAAAATGCCCGCATTATTAGGCGAGGTGGATCTGATCCGCAGCATTCAGTTATTGCCTGGGGTTACTTCCGTAGGCGAAGGCGCTTCCGGGTTTAATGTCCGGGGCGGCGATATTTCCCAGAACCTCGTGCTGCTGGACGAGGCGCCGGTTTATAACTCATCCCATTTGTTCGGCTTCTTTTCGGTTTTCAATCCCGATGCGGTTAAGGACGTAAAGTTGATCAAAGGGGGAATTCCTTCGCTTTATGGCGGCCGTATTTCTTCCATTCTGGATGTTAGAATGAAGGAGGGTAATGCCAAAAAACGGGAAATCAATGGCGGGATCGGGACTATTTTTTCCAGATTGACTTATGAACAGCCTTTTGCAAAAGGGAAAGGCTCATTCATTGTAGCCGGTCGCCGTTCTTACATTGATGTTTTGGCAAAACCATTTTTGAATTCAGACCTAAAAGATTCCAAGTTCTACTTCTACGATCTGACGGCCAAAGTGAATTATCAAATAGGTGATAAGGACACATTCTTTGCGTCGGGTTATTTCGGGAAAGATGTTTTCGGTGGAGGTGATTTTGGTTTCGGATGGGGCAATGCAACGGCTACGGCTCGCTGGAACCACATTTTTTCCAACAAATTGTTCATGAACCTGACCGGTTATTACAGCAACTACGATTACAACCTGGGCCAGAACCAGAACAAGCCGGACGCGAAAGACAAGTTTGACTGGAAATCAAAGATCATCAGCACAAGCATTAAGCCGGATTTTACATTCTATATCACGCCCAACAACCAGCTGACATTCGGCGGACAGTATATTTACTATGATACACGCCCGGGGAAAGCCATTGCCGTTTCGGAAGGTGAAAACACAGACATTAGCTTAGATCCGCGTTATGCCGACGAATCTGCATTATATATAGGTAACGAGCAGAAGTTAGGGGATAAGATTTCACTTCAATATGGCGTGCGTTATTCTTATTTCAGAAGCTTAGGACCGGGCACGGAGTATGATTATCTGGAAGTGGATAAAGGACAGCGCAAGTTTCCCATGTTTCCCGGCAAAACCTATAAAAAGGGAGACGTGATCAAAAGTTACGGAAACTGGGAGCCACGGGCATCTCTGAACATTGGGTTGACGTCCAATGCTTCCCTCAAAGCCAGCTATAACCGCACTGCGCAATATCTGCATTTGCTGTCGAACACAGCCGCAAGTTCCCCGCTGGATGTCTGGACGCTGAGCTCCGTCAACATTGCGCCGGAAAAAGCGGATCAGGTTGCATTAGGCTGGTTCCAGAATTTCAATAACAATATGTATGAAGCATCGGTTGAGGTGTATTACAAAAAACTTTATAACCAGATCGATTACGTTCCTGGCTCAGAGTTGCTGCTGAATGAGTTCGTAGCAGGCGACCTGCTTTTCGGAAAAGGCCGTGCATATGGTGCCGAATTTTACTTAAAAAAGAACAAAGGAAAGCTTACAGGCTGGATCAGCTACACCTTATCAAGGACAGAAAGAATGGTGGAGACGATCAACAACAACGACTGGTTCCCTGCACGATTTGACAAACCGCATAACTTCACTTCCGTTGCGATCTATGAAATGAGCAAAAGGCTGTCGCTTTCGGCCAACTTTACCATTACATCAGGCACACCGGCAACATTCCCTACGAACCGTTACGAGTGGGGCGGCTGGCCGATCGGGAATAATTATGACGGTGCGAGAAACAACAACCGAATCCCGGCCTACCACCGCCTGGATCTGGCAGCTACGTTAAAAACAAAAAAGAAACTGTTCAAAACAGGGCAGGGCGAGTTCGTATTCTCAGTATATAACGTATACAACCGTCGGAATCCGTTCTCAGTTTATACCCGTGCCAATGAAGATACGCCGCTTAAAACGGAAGCGGTCCGCTATTCGGTTATTGGCAATTTCATTCCTGCTATTACTTATAATTTCAAGTTTTAAAAGAGATCAAATCCATCACATTGATGAAAATCATAGCCATGAGACAATTCAATAAAATTTCAAATATCAGGCACTACGGGCTGCTGTCATTGTTTTTTGCCATGTTCGTGGTGCTCACGGGCTGCGAGGATGTAATAGACCTTGACACAAAGACGGGACCGGAACAGCTCGTTGTGGACGGCTGGATCACCAATGAGGCCGGCCCGCAGACGATCAAACTTTCCTGGTCGGCCAGCTATTTCAATAATGGTCCGGCAAAGCCAGTTTTAGGTGCAACAGTGACGGTTACCGATGATAAGGGAAAGATCTATCAGTTTGAAGATGTGGCTGGAAATGGTCAGTATGTTTGGGGAAAGACCAATGCAGACACACTTGGGCATGTAGGAAGAACTTACAATTTGAAGATCGTCAATGAGGCTGCCACTTACACGGCATCCAGCGAACTGAAACGCGTTCCACAAGTCGATTCCATCGTTTATCGTAAAGAAAAATTACCATTCGAGCCTGATAAGGGGCCAAAAGAAGGATATGTTGCTCAGTTTTACGCACGTGACTTCGTAGGCGAAGGAGACACTTATTGGATAAAGCCGCTCATCAACGGAAAACCGAAAGTTGAGAAAGCAGTGACCATTTCCATTGCCTATGATGCTGCGTTCGGATCGGGTGCTCCTTCTGACGGGCTGATTTTCATCCTTCCCATCCGCGAATCCATTACAACAGACTCTCTTTACTCGGCCGGGGCATCCGTTGGTGTCGAATTGCACAGCATCACAAACGAAACCTTTGAATACCTAAAACAAATCCGCGAGCAGGCTGCAAACGGAGGACTTTTCGCTGTCCCAATCTCGAACATAAAATCCAATGTTGTGAATTCCGATCCAAAAGGCCCCAGGGCGCTTGGTTTGTTCGGCGCTTCCGCAGTAAGCCGGAAAGAAACGATTATTGATCCCGAAAAGGCGCGTCCTGACGAGGATTAATTTCTTTAAAACACTGCTGATCCACTGGTAAACACGTTTTGCCAGTGGATTTTTGTTATATTTCATTTTTATAAACAATAGTATGAAACGGAATATCCTGATCCTCCTCCTCCTTTTTTCAATGCCAATCCTTGCCCAAAAAAGAGCCAGGGAACTGGGCATCCGGATCGGCGTATTGCCAACCGGTGCGCTCAATGCAATTACAGATGTTGCGGGTGTAAAAGTGGGGCAGGTGACATTGCGGGAGGGCGCAGATGTGCGTACGGGTGTAACGGCGATCATCCCGCATGATGGGAATATCTTTCAGGCAAAAGTGCCGGCAGCAATCTATATCGGCAACGGCTTCGGCAAACTGACAGGTTATTCACAAGTAGAGGAACTGGGCACCATTGAAACGCCTATTTTACTTACTAATACATTAAGTGTTCCCACAGTCTCCGACGCCATCATTGACTGGACGTTGGGACAGCCTGGAAATGAGAATGTCAGGTCCTTGAATCCGGTTGTCGGAGAAACCAATGATGGTTTTCTGAACGACATTCGGGGGCGTCACGTGCGCAAGGAGCATGTACTCAATGCATTGGCGCAAGCGCAGAATGGCCCGGTTGCAGAAGGAAATGTGGGCGCCGGGACAGGGACGGTTTGTTTTAATTTCAAAGGTGGAATCGGAACCGCATCCCGGAAGCTTCCTGTCAACCTTGGTGGCTACACGGTTGGTGTTTTGGTGCAAACGAATTTCGGCGGTGTCCTGAAAGTCAATGGCGTCCCGGTGGGAGAGGAGCTTGGGAAATTTGCCTTCAAAGAATCGCTCGATAAAACCTCCGACGGCTCTTGTATGATCGTGGTGGCCACGGACGCGCCGCTGGACGCTAGGAATTTGAAAAGGCTCGCCAAAAGAGCAATTATGGGCCTGGCACAAACGGGCGGGATCGCTTCCAATGGCAGCGGTGATTATGTGATCGCATTTTCAACCGCCAATCGCATGCTCCATGAAATGCCCGAACGTACTTATGGCACAACTTATCTTCATAACGATGCCGTCAGCCCGCTCTTCCTGGCTGTTATTGAGTCAACTGAAGAAGCCATTATCAATTCTCTCGTGATGGCGCAAACCATGGAAGGAACCCAGGGACACAAGGTTGAGGAACTTCCCAAAGAGCAGCTTCTCGAAATCATGAAGAAGTACGGCAGATTGAAATAATGAGGCGCCGGTCGGTCGGGAGCGGGTTGTTTGAAAAAATAGTTTGCGTTTGTAATTTTTTAGATTAAAATTTGCGGTTTAATAAGAGAACCGGATTCTAAGTGAAAGCGCAAAGAGTTATTAATCAGACAATGAGCTTCATGCTGGCCATCATGCTTTTGATGGTTGCAGGAATGCGTTCATGGTCCGATCAATCGGATTCGGTTCAGAAGCATGTTGCGCACGCCAAAGAGATTGGTAAGGATCTTGCAAAACAATCTTCCCAATCGCCGGAGCAAAACCAGGCAAAAATTAGTGCATTATCCCTGGATGCGGTTATTACGCCTGCATTATCATTTGATTTTTCCCATTACTTCTACTTTTTACCGCAACCTATCTGGCATTTTGTAGCCAGCGAATCGGTTGTTCCCGTTGTTCTTAAGGAATCCGTATTTCTATTTTCCTATTTCCACCGGATCTTCGGTCGGTTTATAGTCACCAACGCTCCCTGACGCTGCATTCAGGGCAGACATTCGTGGCTAGCTTATCTGTTTTTTTACATTGATTTAAAACACTTTACGGGCTTAACGGTCGTTTAAATGTGTTTTATCAGCTCACTGAGATGAACATTACAGTTCTATCTTCTTCACATTTCAGGAATATCATTTCAATTTTTTCCAATACATAATAATGACTAATAAGAACGGAATTATCGGGCTCACCATCGTGATCGCCCTGATTAGCGTCTATTATCTCTCATTTACATTCGTGTCACGCAACATTAAGGCCAAATCTGTGGCTTACGCGACTGATGCGAAAGGTGAGGTGGACCTGTCAAAAAAACAACGCTACATTGATTCGCTATGGCGCGAGGATGTGTATATCGGACATACTTTGCAGGAAGTAATGGAGCGTGAACTGAACCTTGGGCTTGACCTTCAAGGTGGTATGCACGTGGTGATGGAAGTGGCTCCTGCCGACATTTTGAAAGGAATGGCTGGTGGAAACGCTCGCGGCGCTGCATTTCAGACAGCTTTGAAAAAAGCAGCCGAAGACAAATCAGCCAGCAATAGCCAATTCATTAACCGTTTTGCAGCCGCATACAAAGAAGCAGCGCCGAATTCAAGTCTGGCTGCCCTTTTCTCAACCAGCTCAAACAGAGGCAAGATCAGCAGTAGCTCATCGGATGGCGATGTGATCAAAATGCTGAATACTGAGGTCAATAATTCTATTGACCGTGCCTTCCAGATCACACAGGCCCGTATTGACAAGTTCGGGGTAACAAACCCGAACATTCAGCGTTTGCCAGGCCAGAACCGTATTTTGGTTGAGCTTCCAGGCGTTGATAACCCTGAGCGTGTGCGTCGCTTACTTTCTGGCGCTGCAAAACTTGAATTCTCTGAGGTTTACCTGACCAACGAACTGGCTTCCGGATTGGACGGTTTGGGAAAATATCTGGCTAAGCAGGAAGAAATTAAAAAAGCATCAGGCAAACCTGCCGCTGCTGCATCTGCTGCAACAGACACTACTAAGAAAACAGACGGCGGTCTTGCTGCACAATTGGCTCAGAAATCAGCTGATTCTACTGCAACCGATTCCTCTGCAATGGCTGCACAAAGTGCTGCATTGACTAACTTGTTCGTTCCAATGCCGCAAGGACTAGGTGTTTTCCTGAAAGACACAGCCCGTGCAAATGAGATTTTGAACCGTCCGGAAGTGAAATCATTGTTCCCGGCCGACCTCGTATTTATGTGGGATCGTAAAGGAACCGAAGGCGTTAACAACCAGCTGATCCTGCCATTGTATTTTATCAAAAAAGCAAATGGCCAGGCTGCTATGGAAGGTGACGTGATCGTAGATGCAACGCACGACTACGATGAGCGTGGCCGCCCGGAAGTAACCATGCGTATGAATGGCGAAGGCGCACGTAAATGGAGAACATTAACCGCGCGCAGCGTAGGCCGCCCGGTTGCTATCATCATTGATAACCTGGTTTACACAGCTCCGACTGTTCAAGGCGAGATTCCTAATGGTAACTCAAGCATTACGGGAAGCTTTACAGTGGAAGAGACAAAAGATATGTCTAACGTATTGAAAGCGGGTAAATTACCAGCTCCGACGCACATTGTAGAGGAAGCGGTTGTAGGATCTTCACTGGGAGCTGAGGCGATCAATGACGGACTTATTTCTTCTGCGGTTGGTTTGCTTATCGTTTTGGTGTTCATGGTGGCTTATTACAGCCGCGCCGGCTGGATCGCTGATATTGCATTGCTGATCAACTTGTTCTTCCTGTTGGGCGTTATGGCTTCTTTGGGAGCGGTTTTGACGCTTTCAGGTATCGCGGGTATCGTACTTTCCATTGGTATGGCCGTGGATGCAAACGTGCTTATTTATGAGGGTATTAAGGTTGAGCTGGAAGAAGGAAAACCTTTTGCACAAGCCGTTCGCGATGGTTTCAAAAATTCACTAAGTGCTATTATTGACTCCAACGTTACAACCTTGCTGACGGGTATTATCCTGTACACATTCGGAACGGGACTTGTACTTGGATTTGCTACAACGCTTGTGCTTGGTTTGTTAACCTCATTGTTCTGCGCGATATTCATTACACGTTTGTTCCTGGAACAGCAGATCAAAAACGGTAAAACTTTCCACTTCTATTCCGGTTTGACAAAAAACTGGTTCAAAGACAACGATTTCGATTTCGTTTCACAACGCCGTCGTTTCTACATTATCTCCGGAATTATCATTGCGATCGGGGTTGGTTCATTCATTTTCAAGGGATTTGGACTGGGTATTGATTTCAAAGGCGGACGTTCTTATGTTGTTCGTTTCCAGGAATCCGTTGATGCGGACAAGCTGAGAAGCATTATGGATGAAGACCTGGGCTCGACTACGGAAGTGAAAACATTCGGTGGACAGGATCAGGTGAAAATCACAACAGCTTATCTGATCGAGGAAACGTCAACCGACGCAGATCAAAAGGCAGAGGCAAAAATTCTGGCCGGTGTCAAGAAAATTCCGAACAATCCTGCTAAGATCGTAAGTTCTAACAAGGTAGGGCCTACAATGGCGAATGATACATTGTGGTCTGCTATGTACGCTATTTTGCTTGCGCTTGCTGCCAACTTTGTATACATATTAATCCGTTTCAAAAGGGTTGCGTTCAGTTATGGTGCTGTTGTGTCTCTTGCGCATGACGTGATCATTATCCTGGCGATCTTCTCGCTGTTTAACGGTTGGTTGCCATGGTCGCTTGACATTGACCAAGCGTTCATCGGTGCGATCCTGACCATGATTGGTTATTCTATGAATGACACGGTTGTAATTTATGACCGTATCCGTGATTACCTGAAAGACGACAAAGCACATAACCAAAGCCTGCCTACGGTTATCAACAATGCATTGAACAGTACATTGAGCCGTACGGCCGTAACGGGTATCTCGGTAATCCTTGTTTTGATCGTGCTAATGATCTTCGGAGGAGCAGTAATTCGTGGATTTACATTCTGTATGCTTCTTGGTGTAATCGTCGGAACATATTCTTCTCTGTTCGTAGCGGCGCCTATCGTAGTTGACTTGCTGCAACGCGAAAAAAGAAAAGAGCCAGCGTTAACGGTTGCAGAGCCGGTTGCGCCTGCGGGAAGCAAAAAGATTAAAGCATAAGGATTTTATAGAATAAAAAGGGGTTAGGTTCATTACTTTCCCCTTTTTATTTTGTCTATATACTCATATGGAAAATTTTCTTTTTAGTTTTAACAGATGTTAATATAACTACAACAAACGCATTATATGGCAAATCAGCTCTGGGCAAAAAAGCCTATTGAAAAATTGTTACAAGAATCAACCGGAGAAGCGAACCAGTTAAAGCGATCACTTAGTTCAACCAGTTTGGTAGCCCTTGGCATTGGTGCCATTATCGGTGCCGGGCTCTTTTCATTAACAGGAATTGCCGCTGCCGAACATTCAGGACCGGCAGTTACCATTTCATTCATACTTGCAGCCGTGGGTTGCGGATTTGCCGGACTTTGCTACGCAGAGTTTGCATCGATGATACCCATTGCGGGAAGTGCTTATACCTATTCCTATGCTACTATGGGCGAATTTGTTGCCTGGATTATCGGCTGGGACCTTGTTTTGGAATATGCATTGGGAGCGGCAACCGTTTCGGTAAGCTGGTCACGTTACCTGCTCGAATTTCTAAGCAAATTTGACATTCACCTTCCTACACAGCTCGTTTGCTCTCCTTTTGAAGTCGTTAAACTGAGCGACGGCACCATCATAGACAACGGAATCGTAAATTTGCCGGCCATATTCATTGTCTGCATGCTTTCATTGCTTTTAATAAGAGGAACAGAAGGTTCTGCGTTTTTGAACAATATGCTTGTTGTATTGAAAGTGGCAGTAGTGCTTGTTTTCATCGCATTGGGATGGAGCCACATTGACCCACAAAATTATGTGCCTTACATTCCTGAGAATACAGGAAACTATGAGAACTTCGGCTGGACGGGGATTGCCACCGGTGCTGCGGTCGTTTTCTTCGCATTTATTGGTTTTGACGCCGTTTCAACGGCAGCGCAGGAAGCAAAGAATCCGCAAAAAGGAATGCCGATCGGGATTCTTGGATCGCTTGTTGTTTGTACGATCCTTTATGTGCTGTTTGCGCACGTTATGACGGGTTTGGTAAAGTATACGGAGTTCGCAAATGATGCAAAACCAGCCGCCACAGCCTTTGCCAAAACAGGTTACGATTCGCTACAAACGGCTTTGATCATTGCTATTCTGGCTGGTTACACATCTGTAATGCTGGTTATGTTATTGGGGCAAAGCCGCGTGTTCTATTCAATGAGTAAAGACGGACTTTTGCCAAGATTTTTCAGTGACGTACATTCAAAATTCGCTACGCCCTGGAAAACAAACCTTTTCTTTATGGGCTTTGTAAGCATTTTCGCGGGTCTGGTGCCGGTAAGTGACTTAGGCCACATGGTGAGTATCGGAACATTGTTTGCATTCTGCCTCGTATGTGTGGGCGTGTGGATGCTACGTGTGAAGAGACCTGATCTGAAACGTTCATTCAAGACTCCATTGGTCCCTTTTGTGCCGATTATGGGTATTGTCGTATGCCTTTACCTGATGTATTCGCTTCCTGTTGAAAGCTGGTATCGTCTTGCGGTCTGGCTGGCACTGGGTCTTGCGGTATATTTCGGTTACGGAAAGAAAAACAGTAAAATAGGCAGAGAAGGTAACATTTAAGTGTAATCTGATTTGTTTTTATACAAAAAGACCCTGCTTTCACATTGGAGGCAGGGTCTTTTTTATATAGTTTAAAGACGTTAAATTCTCGCCAGTACGCGTTCAGAAACTGTTTGCCCGATGGATAGGGAGGATGTTGCAGCCGGAGAAGGTGCATTGCAGACATTAATCGCGTTCTTGTTTTCAATGATGGAGAAATCATCCAGCAGCCCGCCATCATAGTCACAAGCCTGCGCACGAACGCCCGCACCGCCTGGAATAAGGTCATTGCTTTGGATCTCTGGAATAAGCCCTTGTAATGCTTTGGTAAATGCAGCTTTGGAAAAAGAACGGTAATACTCACCCATGCCTGTTTTCCAATATTTCATCGCCACTTTCCTGAAACCCGGCCAAGCCAGACTTTCCATTAATTCCGGAACATTGACATCGAGCTTATTATAACCTTCACGACGAAACGCGAAAACCGCATTAGGCCCCGCTTCCACGCCGCCTTCGATCATGCGCGTGAAATGGACGCCCAGAAATGGGAAGTTAGGATCTGGGACAGGATAGATCAGGTTTTTGACCAAATGCTGCTTCTCTGGTTTTATTTTATAATATTCACCCCGGAAAGGGATGATCCGCACCTTAATGTCCTCAGGTTGTGTTAATTGAGCAACTTTATCAGAATAAAGCCCGGCGCAGTTGACGATCAGTTTTGTTTGAAAAACTTTGCCCGTTGCAGAAACAACCTCAGAATGGGTGGTCCGGTCTTTAATATCAATAGCTTTTTCCCCAAAACGGATCTCTCCGCCTATTTTTTGGAAACATTCGGCATACTTTTCCGAAACTGCTTTGTAATCGATAATGCCAGTATATGGAACCCAAATGCCTTCCAGTCCAACCACATGCGGCTCGATTTCCCGGATTTCTCCTTGTGAGATCATCCTGTTTTCTGTCAAGCCATTCTGATTTCCCCTTTCAAACAAATTCCTTAGCAACGGCCTTTGGTCTTCGCTCGTTGCAACCACAATTTTGCCGCATAAGTCATAATGTACGCCTTCCCGGTCGCAAAAATCAATCAGCATTTGATAACCCCGGATGCAGTTGGTGGCTTTGAGGCTGCCTGGTTTGTAATATAACCCGGAGTGGATTACGCCGCTGTTGTGCCCGGTTTGGTGCTTGGCAACTTCGTTTTCTTTTTCGAGAAGAAGAATTTTAAGCGACGGCCACTGCTCTTTCAGTCGTAATGCTGTGGCGAGCCCTACAATGCCTCCGCCTATGATGGTAATGTCGTACATGGGTTGTTTAATTACTAAAATAAAAAGCGGCTGATCAGCCTGGAAACGAAATTTTCCCCATGGACACGCCAGGCACCCCTTCTTTTTCCCCAAGATGCATTTGTTGGCCGGCTACCGCTTCATTTGCCAAAACAGCGAACAAAACCGCCTCCTTAGCATCGCCAGAAATGCCCAGCTTATCAATTTTCAACACAGGACGGTTCAATGCGTGTGAAATCCCCGACATTAAAACCGGGTTATGCGCGCCGCCGCCACTTGCGTAAATGGTGTAAGTCTCATCCTCCTCCATTACGCTTCGGATTGCGTCAGAAATAGTTTCTGCGCTAAGCTGCGTCAATGTTGCGATAATGTCCTGTCGGGACACAGAGATCAGTTTAGATTGCTGAATGGCGGATTCTACGTAATCGAAATTGAAAACTTCGGGGCCGGTTGTTTTGGGGAAAGGCGCTTTGAAAAATGGATAGGACTTTAATGCTGCCAGCAATGTTTCATTTACTTTGCCGCTCGCTGCAATGGTGCCGTTTTCATCGTATGGTTTGTGGTAAAATCGCTTGGTATAGGCGTCCAGAAGTGTGTTTCCGGGACCCGTATCGGTCGTGAATATTTTGGTTGTGTCTAATGAACCCGGCAGGAATGTAAAGTTGGCAATGCCGCCCATATTTAGCAGAATGCGGTTTTCACCTTCTTTGGAAAAAAGAAAATGATCCCCATATACAGCCAGAGGCGCTCCTTCGCCGCCTGCGGCAATGTGTTTTTGGCGAAAATCACTTAATGTAATCACGCCCGTCTTCGCTGCAATGTGGTCACCGTCGCCGATCTGCAATGTGGCATTCGGGAAACCGGGAAGCTTATGCTGTTTTTTGGGAGCGTGAAAAACCGTTTGGCCGTGACTGGCGATCAGGTCAATGTGCTCAATGTCAAGGTCCCAGCTATTAAGGCAATCCAGGATCATCTTGGCGTGCGTCGTGCCTATGAACGGGTTCAGGAGACAGAGCTGCTGAAAATCGATCTGTCTTTTTGCAAAAATTTGCAGGATTTCATTGCGAAATTCCTCGGTGTAAGGTACGGTTGTGAAAAATTCCAGTTCCAGTTCCGTTTTTGTCCCGCTTCCTTTAATGTTACAAACAGCCACATCCAGCCCATCCAGTGAAGTTCCGGACATTAACCCAATGATCCTGCGGGACTTTTTGCCCGAGATCTCGTAGAGTTTCTCAATATGTGCTCTCATAGGCCGTTTTGTAAAAAAAGGAAGTCAAACTCTTGCAAGTCCTGACTTCCTTTCAGTTATTAATCTGCCGGATTTAATCGGTTTTCTGTGGAGAAGAAGCCTGCGGTTTGTTGGCATTGTTCTTATTCTTGCCCGACCGACTTTTTTTCTTTTTCTTCTTCTTTTGCTCCTCGCTGTACTTTTTATCCAGGTTTTCAAGATCGCTGTTGATCTTTCCGGGCGCCCGGTCCACCGCAGTTCTTTCAACCTGTGGCGTCAGGATTTCCAGTGATTCCGGAATGATATCCTTTTTGTTCAGCTCCATGATTTCCAGCACCTTACTGATCGCCACCGGATACCAGTTCGTGTCTTTATCGAAGCCAAACCACATGATCTTCTTGAAAATGTCGGTCTTTTGCAAGACAGCAACTCCTTTTTTGGTCTTCAAAGGCACATCCACTGTCGGAATGTCCCGCAAAGCATCAATGTAGGTTTCCAGCTCGTAATTCAGGCAGCATTTCAAGCGGCCGCATTGTCCTGATAATTTTGCAGGATTCAATGACAGATTTTGATAACGCGCTGCGGCTGTTGATATATTTTTAAAATCCGTAAGCCAGGTCGAGCAGCACAATTCGCGCCCGCAAGAGCCCAAACCGCCCAAACGGCTCGCTTCCTGGCGCAGGCTGATCTGCCGCATTTCAATTCTTACCTTGAATTCCGAAGCCAAAGATTTGATCAGCTCACGGAAATCGACACGTTCTTCGGAGGAATAATAGAATGTCGTCTTGGTGTTATCCGATTGAAATTCTACATCCGAAAGCTTCATATTGAGCTTCATCTCGCGGATGATTTCACGCGTCCGATACAACGTCGGCATTTCACGAGCCATGGCCTGTGTATGCTTATCGAGGTCTTTTTCAGTGGCAACGCGGTAAATAACGTGCATATCATCATTGATGACCACGTTTTTGCGCTTCATTTGAAGCCTTACCAGCTCGCCCTGCAAAGAAACCGTACCGATATGCTGTCCGGAAGCCATTTCACAGACCACATAGTCGCCCGTGATGAATTCCAGCTGATTTATATTTCTGAAATACTCTTTCCTTCCTCCTTTGAATTTAACTTCTACAACATCAAAACGCTGGCTGACAGGCACATCCATGTGACTAAGCCAGTCAAAAACGTTCATTTTATTGCAACCACCTGTTCCACAGGTTCCATTACTTCCACATCCTGAGACTGCCGATCCATTAGAACCGCATCCGCCGGATGAACATGATCCACATCCCATAGTTACTCATATCATCAATCGTTATAACGTATTAAATCCACACCGATGTCATGACGGAAATATTTGCCCTCAAACTGCACAGCCTGGGCCGCGCGCTGCGATTTGTGAACCGCATTTTCAAGGGAATTGGCAAGGCCTGTAAGCGCCATCACCCTTCCTCCATTTGTCACAACTTCGGTGTTTCCATTGAAAGTAGTGCCCGCGTGGTATAAAAACACATCTTCTACTTTTTGGCTGCCGGAAATTACCTTTCCTTTTTCATAATCTCCTGGATAACCTCCTGACACAACCACGGTCGTCACGGCCACCTGCGGGGAGATTTGTAATTCAAAATCGTTCAAAGTCCCTTTCGCCGTTGAGGCCATGAGCATAGCAAAATCCGACTGGATCCGTGGGATCACAACCTCCGTTTCCGGATCACCCATTCTCACATTGTATTCGATCACAAAAGGCTCCCCTTTTATGTTCATTAAGCCGATAAAAATGAAGCCAACGTATTTAATGCCTTCACTTTTCAAACCATGCAATGTAGGTTTAACGACTTTTTCATCTACTTTTTTCAAAAAATTCGCATCTGCAAAAGCAACTGGCGATACAGCGCCCATTCCGCCTGTATTAAGACCTGTATCGTTTTCGCCGATGCGTTTGTAATCCTTCGCTTCCGGCAATATTTTATAATGCTCTCCATCTGAAAGGACAAATACGGATAATTCTATCCCTTTCAAAAATTGTTCTATCACAACCTTGTTACCCGCATCGCCGAATTTACGGTCCAGAAGCATTTCCCTGAATGCCGTTTCCGCTTCTGAATGCTTTTCTGCGATGATAACGCCTTTGCCGGCAGCGAGTCCGTCGGCTTTTAAAACAATCGGAAGTGGATGGGCTTCGAGATATTCCAGGCCTTGTTCCAATGTATCAACGGTGAATGTTGCGGAAGAAGCCGTTGGAATGCCGTATTTCTGCATGAATTGTTTGGAGAAATCCTTGCTTCCCTCCAATTGCGCACCCGCTTTATTCGGGCCTATGATTTTTATTTTTGAAAGATCTGCCCTGGATTCAAAATAATCGACAATGCCGTTGACCAGTGGTTCTTCCGGACCTACGATCACCAGTTCAACATTGTTTTCCAACACCGCATTGGCGATGGCATCAAAATCATTGTAAGATATAGAGAGGTTGGTTGCAACACCCGCAGTTCCCGCGTTGCCGGGCGCTACATATAAACTGTCACAAAGAGGGCTTTGGGCTATTTTCCAGGCAAAGGCATGTTCTCTTCCGCCTGATCCCAATATTAGTATATTCATAAATGGTTAATTGTTTCACTAAAACACTGACAACAAGTTCTTCCAGCCCGTTAATTCGCCAGCTCCGACAAAAACTTGATTCGCATAAGCCGTAATTCCTCTTCGCTGATCTCGTCATTGGCAAATTCTCCCAATGCTGCGGCTATATTGTCCGTTTCAGCAGTCATGAAATAGTCATATATATCCTGCTGTCTTTCCCGGTCAATCACCTGATTGATATAGTAATCAAGATTCAGCTTTGTTCCGGAGTAGCAGATATGTTCAACTTCTTCGATAACATCTGCGAGGGCCAGGTCTTTAACTTCTGCGATTTCATCCAGGCTTACCTTGCGGTCGACTTGCTGGATTATGAATATTTTGATTTTAGATTTATTGACAGTCGACTTAATAACGACATCTTTCGCAGTCTCAATCTCATTTTCTTCAACATACCGGGTGATCAGGTCCAGGAACTGACGGCCGAATTTTTGCACCTTACCCATCCCGACGCCATTGATCTGCGCCATTTCCTGCTGGGTAGTCGGATAAGTCGTTGCCATTTCTTCCAGCGACGGATCCTGGAAAATAACGTAAGGAGGCAGATTTTTCTCCTTAGCAACCTTTTTCCGGAGCGCTTTCAGCATTCCCAGAAGTGCTTCATCATAAGCATGCGCACTTCCGCCTCCGGCAGCCGCATCCTTGTCATCATCCTCCGGTTTTATTTCCTCCTCATCAAAATTATGGTCTTTATGAAGCGTAACCGGATAGGGATCGTTCAGGTAATTTGCACCTTTTTCACCCAGTTTGATCACCCCATAATTTTCAACGTCTTTTTCGAGATAATTAAAAATTACAAGCTGACGAATGGTCGAGATCCAGTATTCTCTCGATTCGCTGATTTCTAGCCCCTTGCCATACACATCAAGCTGATCGTGCTCGTAGCTTTTAACATATTGGTTTTCAGTAGCCGTCAGGACGTCCGCAATGTGCTCACAGTCGAATCGCTGCTCAGTCAGCTGAACGGCTCTCAGAACGAGAATTACACCGTCCTGAACCTTTGTCTTCTCCGTTGACTTGATGCAGTTATCACAGAATCCGCAATCTTTTTCAAGATATTCACCAAAATAGCTCAGAAGCTGCCTTCTGCGGCAAACGCCCAAGGTGGAATATGCCACCATTTCGTTCAGCAAATGGCGTGCATTATCCCTTTCTGTGACGGTTTTATCCTTATTGAATTTTTCAAGCTTTTGAATGTCTTCATAGCTGTAAAACATCAGGCAATTTCCTTCCAGGCCATCGCGTCCTGCGCGGCCGGTTTCCTGGTAATAACCTTCCAGTGACTTGGGAACGTCATAATGTATCACAAAACGAACATCCGGCTTGTCAATTCCCATTCCGAATGCGATGGTTGCCACGATCACGTCCGCCTCTTCATTCAGAAACGCATCCTGGTTGGCCATGCGCGTGTTGCTGTCCAATCCGGCATGATACGGTAATGCACGAACGTCGTTAACGCGAAGCAGTTCAGCCACTTCCTCCACCGTCTTTCTGCTCAGGCAATACACGATTCCTGATTTGCCTTTATTGTTGCGGACGTAGCGGATCAGCTGTTTTTTAACATCCTTTTTCGGACGGATTTCGTAGTAAAGATTTTTCCGGTTAAATGAAGATTTGAATGTTTCCGCCTCCTCCATTTGGAGATTTTTACGAATGTCCTGCTGCACTTTTGGAGTTGCAGTGGCCGTAAGCGCAATAATGGGAAGGTTGCCAATGTTTTCAATAATCCCGTAAATACGGCGGTATTCCGGCCGGAAATCGTGTCCCCATTCGGAAATACAATGTGCCTCATCAATGGCAACAAACGATATCTTTACTTTTTTAAGGAAATCCAGGTTATCTTCTTTCGTAAGTGACTCAGGAGCAATGTATAGCAGTTTAAGGCTTCCATCCAGTGCATCACTTTTTACCCGCGTAATTTCAGATTTGGTAAGCGTAGAGTTGAGAAACTGTGCATTAACGCCAAAAGCAGTCAACTGGTCGACCTGATTCTTCATTAGTGCAATAAGCGGCGATATAACGATGGTGAGACCATCGCTGACAAGAGCAGGCAATTGATAGCAAAGCGATTTTCCAGCTCCGGTTGGCATGATTACAAAAGTATTCTTACCAAGCAGGATGTTTTGAATGATAACTTCTTGCTCACCCCGGAATTGACTGTACCCAAAAATTTCTTTTAGTCTTTCTTTTAACGTGTCTAAAACGACGGCATCAACATTATTTACCATACTCTGTTAACAAAATGGTTATCCCAAACTTCTATATCTTTGCTTTTGAAATTAAAAATCCCATTGGTTCCCAATAAAACTGTGTTTCAGATTTGAAATTAATAAAAAATATTCAGTCAATAGCAAAAGAAGTATTACGGCAAGAGGCGGAAGCATTGCATAATCTGATCGGATTGATTGATGAAAAATTTGAAAACTGCGTATATGCCATTATCAACTGCGGAGGTCGCGTGGTTGTGTCAGGAGTAGGCAAAAGCGCTATTGTGGGGCAAAAAATAGTTGCTACTTTAAACTCCACCGGAACGCCCGCGCTCTTCATGCACGCGGCGGACGCTATTCATGGTGACCTGGGAATGATCCAGGACAATGATGTGGTCATCGTCATCTCCCGGAGTGGCGACACCGCCGAAATCAAGGTGCTTATCCCCCTTTTGAAACGCACCGGCGTAACCATGATCGCAATGGTAAGCAACAAAGAATCCTACCTGGCCAAAAACGCGGATCACATCCTGCACGCCTACGCCCCCGAAGAGGCTGATCCCCTGAATCTTGCGCCTACAACCAGCACTTCGGTGACAATGGCTTTGGGAGACGCGCTGGCGATTTGTTTACTGGAAGCCAGAGGTTTTACACATGATGATTTTGCCAAATTTCATCCGGGCGGTGCATTGGGTAAAAGGCTTTACCTGAAAATCTGCGACATCTATCCGCATAATGCACTGCCAATGGTTTCGGAAAATGCTGGCTTGCAGGAAATTATACTGGAAATGACTTCTAAAAGGCTTGGCGCAACGGCAGTCAACAACGCCAACGGCAAAATGGCCGGGATTATCACGGACGGAGATTTGCGGCGAATGTTGGAGCAGCACGACGGTGGCAACATTCTGCATCTGAAAGCGCGGGATATCATGAGCAAATCGCCCATTTCAGTTTCCCCTGACGAATACGCAGTAAAGGCGCTGGAGTTAATGCAAACCCGCAGCATCACGCAAGTCGTGGTTGTGGAAGACGACGCAATTCTAGGCTTCGTGCATCTGCATGATTTGTTGCGGGAGGGGTTGGTGTAGGCTCGCTAAATGCCCTGTCAGCCTGAGCGGAGACGAAGGCGCGCTACTGGCTTGGTGGCGTGCCTTCGTCTCCGCTCAGGCTGACAGGGCGCGCTACTCGTTGGTAACGCGCCTTCGACCGCCCGGCGGCCCGGTCCGCTCAGGCTGACAAGCGTGATGCTCCCGGGCTGACAAGGCAGATGTACACTACCTAAACCGCTTCGACTGCTGCACTTCCCGCTCGTCCTTTCTAATGAAACGATTCGCGAAAACATTGGCCAGCATGGATCCTACCAGCCCATAAAACCCGATTTCGTAGTTTCCAGGAAGGTTTGGATCGAAGAGCTTTGCGGTTTTGTAAAAGGTGAAATAGATTATCAACCCCATGATGACGGTCATCAAAATGGAGTTTACTGCGCAAAGGGCGGATTGTAGAACCCTGTTTTTATATTGCAATATGGCATAAGCTGCGACTCCGGCAACCAGAATAGCCAGAATGATGAGGTAATAAACGGGTGTAATGTTAGACTGCACGGCGCTGATCTGGTGTGTCAGTTTGATTGCAGTTAAATCTGCTCTTTCCTCACCAGCTATCGAAACTTTTGACCAGATTGGAAACGCAAGAAATATACCCATTCCGATTACGGTAAGGGCTAAAAAAACGGTCTGAATTCTTTGTAACATATTTTTTTAAATTGAGCTTTTCTCGAATAAGCCGCAAATGTAATAAAGACAAATGAGTGGGAAAGCGTTATCAGGAAATAACCGTCCCGTAAAGATCAAATTCCTCCGCGGATGTAATGTTAACATTGGCAAAATCCCCTAACCGAACATACTGACTGGCTGGCACAAGTACTTCATTATCAACCTCAGGCGAGTCGAATTCCGTGCGGCCAATAAAATGCCCGCCTTCTTTGCGATCGAAAAGCACTTTGTAAGTATTGCCGATTTTTTTCTGGTTCAGTTCGTACGAAATGCCTTGTTGCAGCTCCATAATGGCATCCGCACGTTCCTGTTTGATTTCGGCAGGAATGTCGTCGGGCAGCGTGTAGGAATGTGTATTGTCTTCGTGGGAATATTGAAATGCTCCCAAACGGTCGAAACGCATTTTTTCAACAAAATCGTAGGTTTCGTCAAATAGCGCTTCTGTTTCCCCCGGATGGCCTACGATCAATGTGGTCCTTAATGTGATGTCAGGCACTTTGGTACGGATCGTTTCGATCAACGCTTCCGTTTTTTCTCTGGTTATCCCGCGACGCATGGATTTCAAAATCTCTGTCGAGCCTGTTTGGAGCGGCATATCAAGATATTTACAAATGTTGCTGCGCTCATTCATGATATCCAGAATGTCCATCGGAAATCCGGCCGGATAAGCATATTGCAACCTGATCCACTCAATGCCTTCCACATCGGAAAGTTGAGCCAGCAGGTCGGAAAGGTTTCTTTTTTTATAAATATCAAGACCGTAGTAAGTCAGGTCCTGGGCAATGAGGATCAGTTCTTTCGTGCCACGTTTAGCCAGTGATTTTGCTTCCTTAACAAGCTCTTCAATTGAGCGGGAAACGTGACCGCCACGCATAATGGGAATTGCACAGAAGCTGCAAGGGCGATCGCAACCCTCGGCGATTTTCAGGTAGGCGTAATGTGTAGGCGTGGTTAGCAAACGCTCACCGACCAGTTCATGCTTGTAATCAGCTTTCAGCGTTTTGAGCAAACGTGGCAGCTCATTGGTCCCGAACCAGGCGTCTACTGTTGGGATTTCCACAGAAAGCTCATCTTTGTATCTGTGTGATAAACAGCCCGTAACATAAACTTTATCCACCATTCCAGCAGCTTTTGCATCGGCATAGCGCAGGATTGTGTTGATGGATTCCTCCTTAGCATTATCGATAAATCCACAGGTGTTAATCACAACAATCTGGGAATCATCCTTTTTCGACTCATGATCAACGGCGAATCCGTTTCCTTTGAGCTGCGTATAAAGCACCTCTGAATCCACCAGGTTTTTAGAACAACCCAGCGTTATAATATTGACTTTATTCTTAACTATTCCTTTGGTTTTCATTAGAGTTAGCTATCAGCGCCAGGCTTTTAGCTTTAAGTGATAATAAAAATGCAGACGTCACTTGAAAGTGACTGATAATGAACGGCGAAACGGGGTGCAAAGTTCGGTAAAAATTAGATCGCTTAGCCAATCTTCTTAAACAAAGAATCCACAAACTCTGCCCGGTCGAAAACTTGCAGGTCGTCCATTTTTTCTCCTACTCCTATGTATTTGACGGGGATTTTGAACTCGTCGGAAATGCCGATTACGACGCCGCCTTTGGCTGTTCCGTCCAGTTTTGTGATGGCTAAGGCGGTGATTTCTGTGACTTTGGTGAATTCCCTGGCTTGGATTACAGCATTCTGGCCTGTGCTGCCGTCAAGAACGAGCAGAACTTCGTGAGGTGAATCGGGGATGATCTTTTGCATGACGCGCTTGATCTTTGAAAGCTCGTTCATGAGGTTCACTTTTGTATGTAAACGTCCGGCCGTGTCGATAATGATTACGTCGGCGCCTGTTTCCATTCCTTTTTTCAATGCGTCATATGCCACTGCGGAAGGATCGGTGTTCATGCCGTGGTCAATAACCGGAACGTCAACACGTTTTCCCCAGAGTTTGAGCTGTTCTACTGCCGCAGCGCGAAATGTATCGGCGGCGCCAAGTACCACTTTATGACCATGTTGGTGAAACTGATGCGCAAGCTTTCCGATTGTTGTCGTTTTTCCCACACCATTCACACCAACAACCATAATGACATAAGGCTTGGGCAGATGCTTTGTTTCGAAGCTGTCGTGAAAGTCTACGGATTTATTTTCTGTCAATAATGCTGCAATTTCTTCACGCAGAATGCCGTCCAGTTCGGCCGTGGTGGCATATTTGTCTCTTGCAACCCGCTCCTCAATCCGCTTAATGACTTTTACAGTGGTCTCAACGCCTACATCCGAACTTACCAGGATGTCTTCCAGCTCGTCCAGAACATCTTCGTCAATTGTGGTTTTACCAACAATGGCGCGGGATAGTTTACCAAAGAAACTGTCTTTGGTTTTTTCCAGGCCTTTGTCCAATGTTTCTTTTTTCTCTTTTGAAAAAAAACCAAATAAGCTCATATGGTGTGATTGGGGTAAGTTCTGTATTTGTGTAAGTGTGCTCAAAAATAAAACAAAAAAAGTCCCAAAAGGGACTTTTTGTAAACTTGATATCGCACATCGACCGCCCGGCGGCTCGGTTCGCTAAGTGGGACGATTGCAATCAATGTCAGTCTAGTTCTTTAGGGCGCCTTGAACACCGTCCAAAGGAACGATTTCTTCTTTAAAGGTATAAGCTCCTGTTTTTGGAGATTTTACAGCCTTAATAACCTTGGCGAATGCTTTACCGCCTTCTTTTTTCAGGGTAGCAACTACTTTCTTTGCCATGTCTGTATATCTTTTAAAGTTAAAAAACTTATTTAATTTCCTTGTGGACTGTATAGCGTCTCAGGAATGAATTGAATTTTTTCAATTCCATACGGCCAGGCGTATTTTTCCGATTCTTTGTAGTCACATAACGTGACATTCCAGGAACACCACTATCTTTTTGTTCTGTGCATTCCAATATAACCTGTACTCTATTACCTTTCTTAGCCATTGCTTTACATCGTTTTTACAAATAGGACTGCAAAAGTAAGAACATTTACTTTTATTCACAATGCTCTCTAATAAATTTAGTATATTTTTTGAAAAATTTTATTCCGCTCGGTCTTCATTAAGGTCTTGGTGTACAAATAAATAAGTTGTGCTTATAATCTGCCTCGTTTCAATTTCTGCATTAAATTTGAAGGAAATCTAATGCAAACTTACTTTCTTCGTGTGCAGTTAGTTTGCAAATCCTTAATCTGGCGGAAATTCTTAATTTAAAAACAATGACTCTTAAAAAAAGTACCCCATTAGCGCTTATAGCTCTGGCGGTTTCATTCTTCATTGGTTGCTCTTCACAGGAAGACAAAGATAAATATGATCATTATTACGGATCTGGCAGCAAATCCAGAGAGGAGACGGCGCTTGTAGCTTTGCAGAATGAAAGAAGAAATCAGCCTGCCCCAGCGCCTGCGGCGGCAGCTTCCGGACAAGGAGCAGCGGCACCGGCAGCCGGGGATTCAGCAAATGCTGGTTCTGGCGACGCGGCAATTGGTCAGGGAGGTGTAGCAGCGGCTGCTACTAATCCGGATGCAGCGGCAGCTCCAACTGCGGCACCTGCGAAACGCAAGCCTGTTCCGGCAGACGTTTCGGCATTGCTTAACAAACATGCTTGTCTTGCCTGCCACCAGCCTTATGACAAAGTGATCGGGCCGGCTTATGCGGATGTTGCCAAGAAAAAATATACATCTGATCAAATTGTAGAACTGGTTCACAGTCCAAAACCGGAACACTGGCCTGGTTACCCGCCGATGGCGCCTATGGCACACGTTCCAAAAGGTGATATCGTTGTGATTGCCAACTGGATCAACTCTTTGTAAAATAGGGTTATCAATATTAGAAAATACGGGCCGTTCATGCTATGGACGGCCCGTATTCGTATCTTTGCGAACGCATTTTATTATAATATGACTCAAAACGCACTGCAACCGGCTGACATCACGGATGAACTTCTGGCCCGGTATGAAACTGTAATCGGACTCGAAGTGCATTGTCAGCTCCTGACGGAATCCAAACTTTTTGCGCAGGACAGAAACCTTTTTGGGGCTGATCCTAATACAAACATTGGCCCGCTTACGATTGCATTACCAGGGACATTGCCCAAAATCAATAAGAAAGCAGTTGAATATGCGGTCCGTTTAGGACTGGCTTGTGGCTGTTCTATCAGTAAAAGGACGATTTTTGACCGCAAAAATTACTTTTATCCTGATCTGCCGAAAGGTTACCAGATCTCTCAGGACAAGAAACCGATCTGCGAAAATGGCGGTGTGACGATTTCCACAAAAAACGCGGAAGGAAAAATGACCGAAAAAGTGATCCGCTTCCATCACATACATTTGGAAGAGGACGCCGGAAAATCGGTGCATGATGGCAGTGTTACCGAAACATTGCTGGATTACAACCGCGCCGGGACGCCTTTGGTTGAAATGGTTTCCGAGCCCGATTTGCGGTCTGCGGAAGAAACAGGAGCATTTGTTACCGAAATACGCCGGCTTGTGCGCTATCTGCACATTAGCGATGGCAATATGGAAGAAGGCTCGCTGCGCTGCGATGTCAATGTTTCCCTCAGGAAAAAGGGAGCTGAAAAACTCGGCACGAAAGTGGAGATCAAGAACATGAACTCGATCCGTAACATGATGCGGGCCATTAGTTTTGAAGAAAAGAGACAAGTTGCTATGCTCGAAAATGAGCAGGCGATCCAGCAGGAAACGCGGATGTTCGACGTGGAAAGCGGGCAGACTTACGGCATGCGCGTGAAGGAAACGATGAACGATTATCGCTATTTCCCTGATCCTGACCTCAGTCCGGTTGTTGTTTCTGATGAATGGCTTGAAAGCATTAAAGCCGATATGCCCGCATTGCCGCACGAGCTGCGTGAGAAATTTACGCATCAATATGGAATTCCGGCTTACGATGCGGCTGTGCTCACGGATACGCGCGAAATTGCTGCTTACTTCGTAGCAGTTTGTGCAAAAACAAACGCCTATAAAGCTGCTTCGAACTGGTTGATGGGACCTGTGAAATCGTATTTGAATGATCACGAAGGCAACATCGACCGTTTCCCGATCAGTCCCGAAAGTCTGGCTGCATTAATCGACCTGAGTGAGGCGGATGTGGTGAGTAATTCGGTGGCGACGCAAAAGATATTTCCGGTGCTTCTGGCTGAGCCGCAGCGTGATCCGAAAGAGATCGCGTCGTCAAATAACTGGATTCAGAACAGCAATACAAACGAGCTTGAAACGTTGGTAAATGAGGTTATTGACGCAATGCCGGATAAGGTTGCAGCTTATCGAAAAGGAAAAAAGGGGTTACTGGGTCTTTTTGTGGGAGAAGTCATGAAAAAATCAAATAACACCGCTGATCCTAAGCTGGTAAGCCAGTTGCTCAACGCAAAACTCTGATAGCCAAGCCTAACAAAAACAATACAGAAGGTTATGAAAGGAATAGTCAAGCAAAGTATTTTCATATTTAGTCTAGCTTTTTTGAGCCTTCAATCTCAGGCACAGCAACTTGCACCCAAGGATTTCTCGGTTAACGGTAAAGTGAAGAATGGTGCGAAAGGAGAGAAAGTAAAATTGCTGCGAACCACTGCGGGCGGATCATCAATCAAGCTGGATTCTACACAGCTTGCGGCCGACGGGACATTTGCTATTAAAGGAGTTGAGAATGATCGCGGAAGTTTCTTTTCATTGAACATTGCGGATCGTCAGAAGGTGATTTTGCTGGTGGAAGGTGGTGAGACATTCAATGTTGTTGCCGACGGAACTGCAAGGGACGAAAAGGGAAATGGTGGCAACGCAGATATTTCCGGATCCAAAAACATGGAATATTATGGTCAGATAGACAAGCTTATGCGGTCTTTCGCGGCCAAAGTGACGGGCTGGAACGAAGAATATGCGAAGGCTGAGGAGAAAAAAGACGCTAAGAAAATCCAGGAAGTGCAACAGGCATTTGCTGGCGCGGACAAAGAAAGGCTGGATGTAATTAAGAAATTGCTTCCTGAAATGGGCACATCATTAGTCGCCCTTTTTACGGCGAACAATTTTTTAAGTCCGGATAATGATCTTGAAATGCTTAAAAAGCTGGCCGACGACTACGAAAAAGTAACGCCGACACCGACATTAGCGAAAGGTTTTATTGGTCAGATAAAAAGAATTGCGGGCGTTTCAGTCGGACAGCAAGCGCCTGATTTTACATTGAATAGCCCTGACGGAAAGCCGGTTGCATTGTCCTCACTGCGCGGAAAGTTTGTCTTAATCGACTTCTGGGCATCCTGGTGCGGACCTTGCCGGATGGAAAATCCGAATGTTGTGCGCATGTATGACAAGTTCAAGGACAAAGGATTCGACATTTACGGCGTTTCACTGGATGATAACGAAAAAGCCTGGAAAACGGCCATTGAGCGCGATAAGCTGAAATGGCTGCATGGATCGGAATTAAAAAAATGGAATTCCGGCGTTGCGCAAACTTATGGCGTGAATGCCATTCCAGCCACATTCCTGATTGATAGAGACGGGAAAATCATTGCCAAGAACTTACGCGGGCCAGCATTGGAAAGCAAGCTTACTGAATTGCTGGGCGCTCAATAATAATAGATTAGATGTAGTTAAAAATCCGCAAGATCTGTCTTGCGGATTTTTTTTATGCGCCAACATCTTCCAGACTATAATAAAACTGTAACGGATCGGGAAATTTGAAGTCGTATTTATAATGCTGATTCAATTTTTCACCTGATATAACCTTGAAATCGGGCTTTTCGATTGGCTCGATAAATGTGGGTGCTTCCCAGTCGAATTGTGCGCAGGACGTTTCATAAACTTCACGGCGCGTTGTGTGGATCGGCGATACAATGTTGAATGTTTCATTCACGATGCCGGATTCAAGAATGGTCGTTATAATTCCCACAGCATCATCCCTATGTATGTAATTGACAGGAATTGAGCCGGTTGTCATATCTTTTTTACCCTGCACATATTTCCCTGGAATGCGGTTATAGCCTAGTAAGCCGCCTAGCCTGAGAATGGTAACATTACGGTCGGGACGTAAGGCAGTTAACAGATTTTCCGCCGCAACCATTTCCGGAGATTCCGATTCCTCAGGTGTTTTTACATCATTTTCAACTACAATCCGGTTCAGCTCGGGATAAATGCCCGTTGAGCTAATGAAAATAATGTCGCGGATTCTCGACTGATTAATCTCCTGAATGACTGCTTCGATCTGTTTTACATAAAATCCTGGTTCATTCTTCGTCAGGCGCGGCGGTAACGAGATCAGAAGCGTATCAACGTCGAAAAATGTATCCAGACCCTCTTTGGATATGAAGTCAGGATTCATCGGAATCAAATGGGCCGAGATTCCTTTTTGCACGAATGCGTTCATTTTTGGCATTGTAGTGGTGCTGCCACTGATTTCCCACGTACTATGCAGGCTTAGTAAGCGTTGAGCTAATGGAAAACCTAACCACCCGCATCCCAGAATGCTTATTTGTTTTTTTTCTAATTTTGAATCGTTATCCGTCATTTGATATTAAGGCTATGTTCCTATCGAGATTTGCTCTCTTTTGCTTCCTGATTTCTGTTTCTTTTATTTCCTGTAATAAAGATAAGCGCCTCGAATCCGACACGAGTGAGGCCGTTGTCAATGTTCAGTCCGAAAATCTGGATCAGGCACTTTTTGCCTGCAAATCGGTTAAAGATGTGGAAAATTTTCTCGACGCGCGTCCATATCTGGCAAAGGAATATTTTGCGAGTTCACAAATGGATCCCCGACAGCTGGCAACGCATTTATTCAATATTTCACAAAACCCTGATTTTCAAGCATTTCGCAGCCAGCTCGATAGCCTCATAGGCGACCGTAAACACAACATTCTTGACCCGCTGGCGGAAGCATTTAAGCAAATAAAATATCATTATCCTGCCTTCCAAGCACCCAAAGTGCAGTTTTTGGTAACAGGCTTCACAGGAACAGACCTATATATAACCGATTCCCTGATTATTATCGGGTTGGATTATTTCGGCGGGCCAAACGCCATGTATCGTCCGGATGTATTTGATTATCAGCTGCGCAGATACCAGAAAGAATACATTGTTCCTTCTATCGTCTTTTTCGAATCCAACCGTTTCAACAAAATTGATCCTACCGACAAGACATTGCTCGCGGATATGATCGGTTATGGCAAGGGTTATGCATTTGTAAAACAGATCATGCCGGCTGCCGCGGATAGCCTGGTCATCGGATATTCGGCCGACAATTTGCGCAGAACGGATGCGAGCCAGCAGCAGATATGGGCTTATTTTATTGCTGGAAAATTGCTGTATGAGTCTGCGGAGATGAAAAAAAAGAAGTTCATTGAAGAACGTCCATTCACAACCGAAATCGGGCAAAAGGTGCCGGGCGCCATTGCGCGTTGGGTGGGCTGGCGGATCGTAAACCGTTTCCGGGCCGAAAATCCGAGCATAACCCTTTCCGAATTGATGGGAATGGAAAACGCTGCACAGATTTTGCAGGAATCGGGATATAACGGCGAACCAGACGAAGTAGAGTAAGTTTTTTGTTTACTTTTGGCAGTCACTAAGATCCCGAAACGCCGTTGATACCGTTTACACTCATCATTTTTCTTCTTCTTGTGCCTGGTTTTGTGGTTATCGGCGTCTATCTGGAGCGCAAGGTTTCTGCATTTATTCAGGATAGGATGGGTCCGATGGAGGTAGGTAAATGGGGCTTGCTTCAACTTTTCGCCGATTTGCTCAAACTCCTTCAAAAGGAGGATATCGTTCCAAAAGCCGCGGACAGGCGTCTTTTTCTTCTCGCCCCATTTGTCATTTTTGTTTCCGTTTTTGCTGGTTTTGCAGTCGTTCCGCTGGCGCCTGACCTGGCCGGCTCAGGGGCATCGGTCGGCGTGTTTTTCTTGCTGACCATTGTTTCCGTGGACGTTATAGGGCTTTTAATGGCCGGATGGGGTTCTAATAACAAGTTTGCGCTGTTCGGTGCCATGCGTGCTGTGGCGCAGATCATTTCCTATGAAATCCCACTGGGATTATCCATTTTGTGCGTGGTAATGCTTTCGCAGACTTTGGATTTACAGATTATCAGTTTTCAGCAAGGCATTTATTCCAATGAGCCTGTTTATTTATTTGGCATAAAAGACCTGGGCATTGATGTGACGAATGTAGGTGGCTTTTTGTCCTGGAACATTGTCCGGAACCCCTTTTTACTATTGGCATACATTGTCTTCTTTATAGCCTCATTGGCAGAATGTAACCGCGCACCTTTTGACTTGCCGGAAGGTGAATCGGAGCTGGTTGCCGGATTTCACACCGAATACTCAGGCATGCGCTGGGCACTTTTCATGCTTTCGGAGTATGGAATGATGCTGCTGGTTTGCCTGTTAGGCGCTATTTTGTTCTTGGGAAGCTGGAATACGCCTTTCCCCAACATTGGCCCGTTGAAGCTGGCCGACTGGACCAGTGGAGAACCCGGAACCTGGTTTGGTTACATTACGGGTATATTCTGGCTGCTGGGGAAAGCGATTTTCGGAATTTTAATTCAAATGTGGGCACGCTGGACGCTTCCGCGACTGCGTGTAGATCAGCTTATGTATCTGGGATGGAAAGTCTTAACGCCGGTTGGACTCGTGCTTTTCTTCATTTCCGGCGTCTGGCGGCTGATCGGGATCTGATTACTCAGTGATTTCAGCGCCGTCCAGGATGTAATTCATCTGATAAATATCGTCTGCATTCAGCTTTAATGTTCCTACGAAGGTCAGACGTTCATCCGTTTTGAACTTGCGGCCATCTTTTTTCTTGAAATTCAAAGTCATAACCGTCTCAGGGCCCGCGCCTCCGCAGAAGAAGCAAGCACTGAAAGGAAATGCGGAAAGCACATATAAATTAGCATCCAGATCCACAGGCAGGATGTATCCCGTAATGGTAACCTGCTGATTTTTCAACTTCTGAACACTCGGCCCGAACGTAGGATGAAGCATATAAATGGATTCTTCGGCGTACCACTTCTTTTTGAAAGTCACATCACGCAACGTTTCCCACGTCACCTTAACCGGGTTAACAGCCGGCGTAAATGCGAATAAAGAGGTAAAGCAAAAAAGTAATATGATGATTCTTACAGATTTCATTGCGCCTTATTTTGTCTTGGTTAGGATTTAGCTAAGTAAACAAATTTACGCAGAATATCATTCCTCTGCCAGTGTGCGGGAGATATTCAACCGGTAAATGCCCAGCGAGGGAAGTGCTGAGGCCAGGAAGCCGATCAGCAAGGCTGCAAAAAACAGGTAAATTTCTTCGGGCAGAATCGTGAATTTCCGCAACGAATAATGAAAATCCTGCTCTGCGGCTCTCGAAAACAGCCAAAGCCCAACGCGGCTCAGAATAATCCCTGAAAAATAGCCGATTACGGCCAGCATTAAGCCTTCCAGCAATAGCATCAGGAATAGCCTTGTACGCGTTGCGCCCATAGAAAGCATGAGCGCCATCTCGTATTTTCGTTCTTTCAGTGAATTGTAAAGCGAAATAAAAACGCTGATCCCCGCAATGCTGATAATGATAAGTGCCAATGCGCGGAGTGTTTCAATGCCCACGCCCAGCAGCGAGAAAAGCCGGTTTATTTCAATGCTGGGTAATGCGGCCTGCATGGATGTGTTTTCGTTGATCTGCCGCGGAAGGGTCATTAATCCCATTGGATTCCGGAATTGGATCAGTGCGCTGGTAACTTGCCTGCCTGCTTCGGCTTCGTCGTGCTCTTCATGCTCCTCATGTTTGGCAGCGCCTTCTTCTCCATGCGCATGAACGTCCCAAACGCTTGATAATCTGGTCAGTATAAGCTGGTCGACAACGGAGCCAGTGGTTTCGAAAATACCTGTAACCTTGTATTTCTTGTCATTATGCGCCTCGCCCGCACCATCGAGCCCATGCGAGCTGGCGAATGTATCACCGATTTTCAACTGTGACATTGCCGCCACCTTACTGCCGATTGCAACCTCCATCGAAGCATTATAAATCTGCCCCTTGGCCAGTTTTGCCTGAAAATGCTCGATATACTTTGGCGTCGTGCCCACGATCCTGAACCCCTGATAACTGTCGCCCATGGAAAGCGGAATTACGGTTTTAACAAAAGGGTTTTTACGCAATGCATCCACTTCGGCCAGCGGCACATTGCCCGTAGGCGCGTCGATCTGGTAAATGCTGGACAGGATCAGTTGCAACGGGCTGCCTTTGGCTCCCACCACCATATCAATGCCGCGAATGTTCCGGCGAAACTGCTCGTCCAGTTGTTTGTTGAGCAGCAAAAGCAGTGATATCATACCAATTCCCAGCGTAAGCAAAAGCGCACTTAAAAAACTGTTCAGCTTTTTCTCTTTCAGGTTGGCCAGACTTATTTTGACAACATTCATCTGTTCAGGATTAGGATAATGGCACTATTAAAGGTGGACCTGGTTGGAAAACGCATCTTTCAACCGCTGGTCGTGCGTGACCACAACCAGGCTTGCGCCTATGGAGGCGGATTGTTCCTTTAATAATGTGATTACTTTTTGGGTATTGTTATCGTCCAGGCTGGACGTAGGTTCGTCGGCGAGAATGACATTTGGCTCGTTCATGAGTGCGCGGGCAATGCTTACACGCTGCTGCTCGCCCTGGCTGAGTTGATTGGTTTTTTTGTTCAAATGTTCCGCAAACCCCAGTTTTTCCGCCAGCATACGGGCTTTTTGTGTGTTTTCTTTCTGATCTGCCAGATAGTTGGAAAGCAGTATATTTTCCAGAACCGAAAGCGAGCTGACAAAATGGGGTTTCTGATAAATGATCCCGATATTTTTCGCCCTTACCTTCGTTACTTCTTCCGGGGAAAGGGCTGTTACCGGCTTTTCTGCGATCAGGATTTGTCCCGATTCAGGTTTCAGCAGCAACGCCAGCAAGTGCAGCAATGTCGTTTTTCCCTTGCCCGACTGGCCCAATATCAGCAGTGTTTCCTTGTCTTTGCAGTGAATGTCCGGGAAGCTGAACTGCTTTTGGGCTGAGTAAGAAAAGTGAAGATTGGTGCTTGAAATCATTGCAAAGGCTGTTTTTCCATTTGCAATGATAATGAAGTTTTATTTTTGGCAACATTAAAAAATTTTCGTGTTACAAATAAATCATTCGGAAATACGTTGAAATGGTGATATACCCTGAATAAAACCAACAACTGTTCTATTTTTGCAAAAAATTGATCTCACAAATGCGTAGAAAATCTGAATTAAAGAAAGTGTCCGGGGCATTGGTGTTTATCTTGACTTGTGGGCTTTTGTTTATGAATCAGGATGTCCAGGCGCAGAGCAGGGGCATTTTTGTTCCGTATTCAACAGCCGGATTTGGGCTCGGGACTTCTAGCTATTTTGGAGATTTCGCACCTTACAGAAGGCCACTTGCTTCCACATTTAAAATGATGCGTTGGAGCATTGGCGGGAATTACACACGCCATTTTACGCCCCGTTTGGGTGCAAGAGCAAGCTTTATTTATGCGCGTATCGCGGGTGACGATTACATTATGAATCGTAGCGAGAAGCAGGAATCCAACATTTTTTACGCCCGAAACCTGCATTTCAGAAATGATCTGAAAGAATTCTCTGTGCAGGGTATTTTCAAACTGACACCTGATAACAGAAGCTACGACAGAAGACCGCAGTTTGGCGCGTATCTGTTTGCCGGGATAGCGCTTACGGCTCACAACCCGAAAGCACTTGATTCGCTGGATGGCGATTGGGTTAAATTACAGCCATTGGGAACTGAGGGTCAGGGAAATGAAGGTTATGATAAACCTTACTCGCTGGTTCAATTTGCAATTCCTTTAGGAATTGGAGTTCGCTATAAGATCAACTCTAAGTTTGATATTTCAGCAGAACTGGGTTTCCGTAAGACATTTACAGATTACTTAGATGATGCGCACGGAAAATATGCGGATCCGGCATTGTTTGCGGACAATCCGACTGCACTTGCACTAAGTAACAGGACAACAGAGCGTTATGCTGCAAGAAAAGGAGCTGACCGCACGGAGGCTTTGAAAAAATTCCTTGTTGTTAACTACATGCTGGATACCAATGATCCCTTGGCAGCATTGCCGACCACGGGCTTTGGAGCGCCGGGCACAGACCGGGGAAACAGCCCAACTTACACGGACAACTATCTTTTTGGTATGATCCATATCAACTATATGTTGCCATCGCAGATCAAATGTCCTCCATTAAAATAACTAAGGCATCCATTGAAGTCTTCTTTAAAATTTATAAATGCAAAATACTTGCTGCTTAATCTGGCGGCAGGTATTTATTTTTTTGTGGCCTCCGGGAATGCGGTTATGGCGCAAAAAATCGAGATAGGAGCGGGGTTAGGCGCATTGAATTACAAGGGAGACATTGCACCTTCGGTTAGGCTTCGTTTTTTTAAACCCGCCGGAAGCGTTTTTTTTCGGTATAATCCTTCCCAGGCATTGTCTCTGCGGGCGGAACTGATGGGCGGCATTATCGGCGCGGAGGACAAGCATAGCAAGGATCCTTTTCAGCAAGCGCGTAATTTTTCATTCACATCGCGCATTTTTGAAGGAAGCGCCGTTGCGGAATATAACTTTCTCAATTTTCAGGAGCGGCGTTTTGCTGTGAACTGGAGTCCATATGTTTTTGGAGGAATCGGGTATACCAAATTCAATCCTGATCCGCAAGGCGTGGGTTACAAAACCAGCTCGTTTGTGCTTCCTTATGGGGTTGGGATCAAATATCAGATCCGGCGTCCCTGGAACATTGGCATCGAATACGGAGCCAGAAAAACTTATTCGGATTATCTTGATAACTTAGGAGGGGATCCGATAGGGACTGATAAATTTCAGCAAGGCGATCCGTCTTTGAAGGATAATTACTACTATTTACGACTTGCAGTTACGTACACTTTTTATAAAATCGTTTGCCCTTGATCCTATGAAAAAAATTCTCCTTATCGTTGCCGGCGTGCTTGTTGTTGTTTTAGCTGGATTTTTTGGAATGAGAAAGTATACCAAATCTTTCAGCCCGGAAGCAGTTGCAGAAACGACGAACAATGGTGTAAGTGTAAAAGTCACTTATAGTAAGCCAGGCAAGAAAGGAAGACTGCTTTTTGGCAGGGAACAAGATAAGGCACTTGCGCCCTACGGGAAAGTCTGGCGCACCGGCGCTAATGAAGCCACACTCATTGAACTCGGCGAGGGCCTGTCTATCGGCGGCAAGCCGGTGAAAGCGGGCACTTATTCGCTTTACTCGGTCCCTGGGCAGAGCACCTGGAAAATTATCCTTAACTCGGAGACCGGCCAGTGGGGCACGGAATATAATGATGGCAAAGATGTGATGCGCGTGGAAGTGCCTATCAGGATCAGGCCGACAGTTCAGGAATTGTTTAATATTTACTTCGAAGATATACCGGGCGGCGTCAACATGATTTTAAGCTGGGACCAGACAGAAGCATTGGTTCCTATCACCAAGTAAACCGCTCGTCTGCACGCTCCTTATGTTTGTTGAAGCTATTGAAAAAGTAGATCAGTACACCCGTCCCATTCATTTTATATTGCGTTATTACACCGGCAGTGACATTGTGCCGGGCACTGCTACATTGTTTTTTGTGAATGAAAATGGCTTTGCGATTACCTGTAGGCACGTAGCGCAGCAGATCTTGTATGCCAGCTCCATTTATGAGAATTACCTCAAATTTAAGGGTGAGCTCAGAAAATTTGAGAAAGATCCCGGGCTGGAAACACAGCGCGCTTTTCTGGAAACCAAATACAGGATCAGCAACGATAATCCGATCCGGATACTTTTTAATTTTATCAACTGCGTTACGGCTTACAAAGGCCTGGCCATTCACCTGCACCCGACTCAGGATCTGGCGATCATTCAGTTCCGGGATTATGACAGCAAGCAATATCAGGGTTATGCGCGCTTTTTAAAAGATTCCAGACTTGTAAAGCAAGGACGATATCTCTGCCGCTTAGGCTATCCGTTTCCCGAATTTACCAATTATCAATACAACAAAAACACAGGTGACATTGAGTGGCTCAAAGCAGGCCGCATCAACACGCCGAGTTTCCCGATCGACGGCATTATTACGCGCCATATTGGTGAAAGCAATGGTGTTGTGGGCATTGAAATGAGCACACCAGGATTAAGAGGACAGAGTGGCGGGCCGCTTTTTGACACAAATGGGATCATTTACGGCATGCAAAGCTCCACGCGCCACCTGCATTTGGGATTTGACCAGGTGAATAGGGAAGTGACAACGGAAGGACAAAGGAAAAGGGTTTCTAATTATCCTTTCCTGAATGTGGGCCAATGCGTGCATGTGGACGTGATCAAGCAATTCCTGCGCGAGAAAAACGTCACATTCTATGAAGAGGAAGTTTAAAGGATCAGCATTAATTCTTCCAGGCGCCTGATATCGTATGTAGGGCTCTCATCAAACTGGAGTCCGGCGGGATTGTAATAAACCGTGTCCATTCCAAATTGCTTCGCACCCATAATGTCGGCCACCCAGTTATCCCCGATCATAATGCTCTCCGAGGGCACCGCCCTGGCCGTTTCCAATGCGTAAGCGAAAATTTTAGGATCCGGCTTTTTGGCGTTTGCCGTGTCAAACGTAATGATGTTCTCAAAAAAGTGGCCTATTTCCGAGCTGGCGATCTTCCTCGCCTGGATTTCGTTAAAACCATTCGTAATGATGTGCATGGAATAGCCAGCCGAGTTCGCATAGTTGAGCAGATCGAGCGCGCCTTCCAGCAAATGCTTCTTATCCGGCAATGTTCGAAGATAGGCCTCGCCGATTTCTGTGTGATTAGGAGGCAAGTTGGCGCCGAGTTCTTCAAACACCATCTTGAACCTGTTTTCACGTATATAGGTATGGTGCACCGTTCCGCGATCAAATGCATCCCACAATGCGGTATTTATTTTCAAAAAAGACTGGATAAACGAGTCCAAAGACGATACTCCGTACTGAATCAGGGTCAATGTGTGAAAAATTTCTTCCAGCGATTCGGAAGAATTTCTGTCAAAATCCCAAAGTGTATGGTCCAGATCGAAGAAAAGATGCCGGTATTTCATATCTGGTAAAAATTCAAATTTTATTAGAAAAGTGAAATTTAATTTTTATTCACCAAAATTCATAAATAAAAAATAAGAAGTGATCCAAACGGCATAACCGGGTCGTATGTCATTTGATAAGTTCTATTAATTATTGCAATAGGAACACAGCGTACAGCCAGTACACGTATATTCTTCAAAAGAGGGGTTTGTTGTTAACAGTTGTTAATGAAATTTATTTTACAAAAAAAAGAAACCTAAAGATTTGCAAATTCTTTTTCAAATCCATTTCTTTGATATGTATAATTCAAAATACAGAAAAGACAGTTCAATATTTCACTAAACAGAAAGGAGAAACAATATCGACGAACCGCTCTACGTTAACTAAATCGAATAGTAAAAATGGAGAAAGTCCAAGTTAGCGACAGTGAGTTGGTAACATTGTATATCCGCGGTAATGAAAAGGCATTTGAAAAGCTTGTTCAGCGCCATAAATCAAGAATATACACCACTATTTATCTGATTGTCAAGGACCAGTATGTAGCCGAGGATTTATTACAGGATACATTTATCAAGGCCGTTGACACGATAAAAGGTGGTAGATATAATGATGAAGGCAAGTTCCTGCCATGGATTATACGTATCGCACACAACCTCGCCATTGATTATTTCAGACGCGATAAACGCTACCCCAATGTAGTATTTGAAGATGGAAGCAGTGTTTTCAATACGCTGGATTTTTCGGAGGATTCCGTAGAGTCAATCCAGATTCGTCAGGAAACACATGAGCAACTGCGGGAGATGATCCAGCGGTTACCTGATGTTCAGAAGCAAGTCTTGATCATGCGCCACTATGAGGACATGAGTTTTCAGGAAATTGCCGATGCAACAGGAGTGAGTATTAATACGGCATTGGGCAGGATGCGTTACGCGTTGATAAACTTGCGTAAGCAATTCAACCAACGTGCCCCACAGTATGACAAAAACTTTTACCTACGATGACGTTGTAAGGTATTTATATGCCGAAACAACAGAGACTGAAAACGACCTGATTGTTGAGGCCCTAGCGCTTGACAATGATTTGATGAGCTTTTATCTGGACTCGCTCGACATTCAGAGCCAGATGGATAAAATCGTTCGGACCCCTTCGGATTCGTCGGTTGCGAAAGTTTTCAAATACTCCCAACAATTTTTACCGAAAAGACCCACCGCTCTTTCTTTTTAAGAGGTGGGTCTTTTTATTTAATTTGTAACCGCCTGTATTAATTTGCAGGCAGGATTTTCCTATGCTTAGAAAAGACCGATTCAAGTTCTTCCTTGATTATTTTACCAATAACTTCCCAGAACCTGAGACAGAGCTGCATTACGGAAGTCCTTATGAGTTGCTTGTTGCCGTAGCCCTTTCCGCGCAATGCACGGATAAGCGTGTGAACATGGTTACGCCTGCGCTTTTCGAGCGGTTCCCCGATCCGGTTGCACTGGCGGCCTCTAATGTGGAGGAGGTTTTTACTTACATCCGCTCCATTTCTTATCCCAACAACAAAGCCAAACATTTAGTGGGCATGGGAAGAATGCTCGTCGAGCAATTCAATTCCGAGGTGCCCGCTTCCATAGATGACTTGCAGAAGCTGCCCGGCGTCGGACGGAAAACTGCAAATGTGATCGCATCCGTTATCTTCAATCAGCCTGCTATGGCTGTCGACACCCATGTTTTTCGCGTTTCACGACGCATTGGACTGGTGCCGCTTACGGCTACCACGCCACTTGCGGTTGAAAAAGAACTTTTAAAATATATTCCCAAAGATCTCGTTCATAAGGCGCATCACTGGCTCATTCTGCACGGGCGCTACATTTGCCTCGCCAGAACCCCAAAATGCATGGAGTGCCCCTTGAGGCCGTGTTGTAAATTTTACGAAAAGAATGTAAAAGTTTCCCTTTTTCAATCCTGATTACAACCATTTCAAGGTTACTAGCATCTGTGTTAATAGTATCAGTCCCCATTAATTTTAAAGAAGAAGGAAAAGAAATGAAGCGAATTAATTTATCATTGGTCATCGTATTTGCGCTGCTTATCGGTTTGTCGGGTTGTATGGATTCGGATGGTCCGGATGACACGGCAAAAGTGAAGGAAAACGAGACCGCGATCGAGAACTATCTCAAAACAGACAGTCTGGGATCAAAAGCAATCAGAGACAGCTCCGGCCTTTATTACATCACCCGCGTTGCGAACCCGAACGGCCAGCTTGCGAACAGAGGAGATGCTGCAACCATCAAATACACAGGTTATCTGCTCGACGGGACCAAAGTGGTGTCGTCAACTGTGGACAGCAAGACAACTTTTACCTTCCCGGTTGAAGGTTACCTTTTCTGGGGTGGCATTGAGAGAGGGATATTTTTGATGAAGACGGGCGAAAAAGCAACATTCTTCTTGCCTTTTTATCTGGCTTCCGGAAATGTGGATAAAGTGAACATTCCGGCTTATTCGCCGATCCGTCTGGAAGTTGAATTTATTCAGACACGCTCTGAAGTGCAGCAGATTGATGAATTCATTGCCAAAAAGAATTACAAAAATTTTGAGCGGACATCTGATAACCTGGTTATTATCAGATCAAACCAAGTAACCGGCGATACGATTAAAGCCGGAGAAGCGGTCAAAGTTAAATATGTAGGTAAGCTTCTGGACGACGTCAAGTTTGATGAAGGCACCAGCTCATTTATAACTTCATCAGGCGGCACTATTGCAGGGTTCGACCGTGCGTTGCGTAAACTACGCAAAAAAGAAAAAGCAATCATTATTTTCCCATCGGCACTAGGATATGGGAAAACCGGTAGGGGCGACAAAATTTTGCCTTACGCACCGTTGCAATTCGAAATAGAAGTTTTAGCAGATTAGAATTCGTAAGCATCTCAATATCAGTGTAAAAGGTAATGTCCGCGGCATCGTTCGCGGACATTTTTTTATGCAAAAAGGTTGGTAATAACTTGGGTAACGCGCTGCAAATCATCCTCCGCCAGGCTGGAACCGGAGGGTAGGCAAATGCCGGATCGGAATAAGTCACCGGCAATGGTGCCCCCAAAATAAGGCGCGTCCTTAAACAAAGGCTGCATATGCATCGGTTTCCATAGATGCCGGGATTCAATGTTCTTGCATTCCAGTGCTGCTATTATTGTTTGCGGAGAGATTCCTGTTTGTTGGAAATCCAATGTCAATGCGGTTAACCAGCGATTGGAAAAGCATTCAGGAGGTTCATTCTGAAATTGTAATCTGGCTAATGTGCTGAATGTTTGTTGATAAAATGTGTAATTCGCGCGTCTTTGGGCAATTCGATCTTCCAGAACCTGCATTTGTCCTCTCCCTATTCCTGCGCAAATGTTGCTCAAACTGTAATTGTAACCGGTTACCGAATGCGCATAATGCGGTGCAGGATCTCTGGCTTGCGTTGCCAAAAACTTAGCTTTTTGAATAGCCGTCTGATCGGCCGACCACAGTGCCCCGCCACCCGATGTCGTAAGGATCTTGTTTCCGTTGAAAGAGAAAATGCCAAATTTGCATAATGAGCCAGCCTTTTGCCCTTTGTATGCAGAGCCAAGTGCTTCCGCGGCGTCTTCGATCAATGGAATGTCGTGGTGATGGCATAATGTTATAATCTCATCCATACGCGCAGGCATGCCATATAAATGCACAATAATGATGGCTTTGGGTTTTTTGCCTTTTCTGACACAATGCTTGATAGCACTTTCCAAAGCATCCGGACAAATATTCCAGGTAAGTGGTTCACTGTCAACAAAAACAGGCGTTGCGCCCTGGTAGAATATCGGGTTAGCACTGGCTGCGAATGTAAGGGACTGACATATGACGAAATCCCCTCTCGTGACGCCAAGCAAAACCAATGCAAGATGTAACGCCGCGGTCCCCGATGACAGTGCTGCCACATGTCCGCAACCCATAAACTCCTCAATCTGCTTCTCAAAAGCATCCACATTCGCTCCGACCGGTGCGATCCAGTTTGTGTCAAATGCCTGTTGAATGTAACTCATTTCCGTCCCGCCCATATGTGGCGGAGACAGCCATATTCTCTTTTCCATAGTGTGTTTGTTTAATGATTCGGGCAGGATTTCCGCGGGCAATGGCTCCATCGGGAATGTTTCTCGTAACAACGCTTCCTGCGCCGATCAGGCAATTTTTACCAATAATAACATTGGGAACCACCACGCTTCCGGCGCCAATCGAGGTGCATTCACCAATCGTAACATTACCACAAAGCACCGCCCCGGGCCCAATGTGAACGAAGTCCGAAATCCGGCATTCATGTTCGATCAATGCGCCGGTGTTGACAATGCAATGATTCCTGATAATTGTATCTGTTTGAATTACAGTGCGATGCAGTACTGCATTGCCGTAACCAAACTGAACATCAGGCGCAATGAGGGATGAAGGATGAAATGCATTGGCAAAACCGTGACTTACCTCAGCGGCCAGTTTCTTTCGGATCATATTATTGCCAATCGCAAGAATTAAAGGCTGAGCAGATTGCAACCCAGGATCATAATTTGAAACAGAAAATCCTGCACAAGTTTTCCCGACCGGATCATCGTCGAAGATCGCATGGATCTCAAATCCTGCATCCCGCAACAGGCTGATGATAATTTTGGCGTGGCCGCCGGCGCCGTAGATGAGCATAGTTGTTAGAAGTGAATGAGTAAATGAGTGAATGGGTGAATGAGTGAATGAGTGAATGGGTGAATGAGTGAATGAGTGAATGTTTGAATGTTGAAATTTTAGCCTTTGAATGTTTTAAATGGTGCTGATGAGTGTTCTGTTTGATTTTTGAAAATTGTTGAGCAGGTCAAATACAAAATCTTCATATCCAGCAAGAAGGAACGGTTCTCAACATACCAGACATCGAGTTCAAATTTCTTTTCCCAACTGATCGCAGTGCGCCCGTTCACCTGCGCCCAGCCGGTTAAGCCGGGCAAAACGTCGTGACGCCTGCATTGCTCAGCGTTGTAGATTTCAAGATATTCCGGGAGTAATGGTCTCGGGCCTACCAGGCTCATATCCCCTTTTAAAACATTCCAGAGTTGGGGGATTTCGTCTAATGAAGATCTGCGAAGAAATTTGCCGAATCGTGAGATAGACGGCGGAGCATTTGGCTGATATAAAGTGCTTTGAACGTCGGTTAATGTCCGGAATTTGTATATAGTGAAAATCTTCCCATACAAGCCAGGCCTCAACTGACAAAAAAACACATTGCCTTTGGTTTCAAACCAAAGGACAAAGGATATTATAAAAAAAAGCGGCGACAGGATGATTAGTCCGGTCGCCGCTAAAAATATATCTAAGAGTCTTTTTCCTATTTTGAGGTAGGCAGCATTAAACGCGTTAGAAAAGCTCCGGGTAATGTTCCGGGTTGGCTTCCTGCATGATCCGATAAGCTGCTTCAAAGATGTCATCTGCATTTGGTTTAGAGAAATAATCCCCATCCGATCCATATGGAGGACGGTGATCTTTCGCCGAAACGGTTATGGGTGCAGAATCCAGCCAGCGATAAACATTTTGCTTCTCAACTACTTGCTGCATCATATAAGCAGAAGCGCTTCCCGGCAAATCTTCGTCAGCGAAAATAACCCTGTTGGTTTTTTTGACCGATTCCGCAATGCTGCTGTGAATGTCAAAAGGCAACAAAGTCTGCACATCAATAACCTCTGCTTCAATGCCTGATTTTTGCAATTGAGCAGCGGCTTCCATTACTATACGGCACATTGAGCCATAGGTCACAATGGTAATGTCATTTCCTTCACGAATTATTTCAGGTTCGCCCAATGGGACGCAGATTTCGCCTATATTATCTGGAAGAATTTCTTTTTGGCGGTAAGAATTCAGCGGTTCAACGATCAGCGCCGGATCGTCGCCTTTGATTAATGTATTATAAAATCCAGCCGCCTGCACAAAATTTCTTGGCACAATAACATGAATTCCGCGGAGGCTGCTCAGCATGGTGCCCATCGGCGAGCCCGAGTGCCAGATCCCTTCGAGCCTGTGCCCGCGCGTACGAACGATCAACGGTGCTTTTTGACCGCCAGCTGTTCGGTAACGCAACGTTGCCAGATCGTCTGTGAGCGTTGCTAGCGCGTAATAGATGTAGTCAAAGTATTGAATTTCGACAATCGGCCTCAATCCGCGCATGGCCATGCCAATTCCCTGGCCCACGATCGTTGTTTCCCGGATTCCCGTGTCAGTAATCCTTAATTCACCGAATTTTTCCTGCAAGCCGGCTAACCCCTGGTTTACATCTCCAATAAAACCAACGTCTTCACCCAATGTTACCACGCGCGGATCTCTTTCGAAAAGCGCATTGAAATAAGAACGAATGACCTCACGGCCATCAACGGTCGGGCTTTCTTCTGAAAATTCGGGTTTTACCGGGGGGACATTTAACGGCGAGTCGGCAGAATCGCTGTAAAGATGGGTGCTGAAACGCTGTGCATTGTCTTTCAGGCTATTTTGAAGGGAGGCTTTGAGCGCATCTTTCGACGGATTATCTTCTCTGCCGAGCAACCGCAATGCTTTTCGAATGCTGGAAACCATATCCCTTCTTACCGGCAAATACGTTTTGGAGAGTTCCAGGACTATATTACTCAGCTCATTGGCATGTGCGCTTGAACGCATGGCATCCTGCAGGAGCTGGATCGTTTCGAGATATTCTTTATCCAGTTCCTTGCGGTAAGCCTGCCAGGCCTGGTTACGGGCGCTATGAGCAGTTTCCTTGGCCTCAATTTCTATCTGTTCCAGTTCCTCGTCCGTTGCATAACCATTTTGGAGGATCCAGTTCCTGAATATCACATTGCAGTCCTGGTCATTTTCCCATTTCAGGCGCTGCTTGGATTTGTATCTCTCGTGAGAGCCCGAAGTGGAATGTCCCTGTGGTTGGGTGAGCTCGGTAACATGGACTAAAACAGGAACCTGCTCTGCCCTGCAGAGCGCTGCGGCCCGCTGGTATGTCTCGATAATGGCCGGATAATCCCAGCCTTTTACTGTAAATATTTCTAATCCCGGCTCTTCCTCATTCCGCTGCAAACCTGCCAGCGCTTTGGAAATGCTGGACTTTGTAGTTTGATATTCAACAGGAACTGAGATGCCATAACCATCATCCCAAACCGAAGTCAGCAATGGAATTTGCAAAACACCAGCCGCATTCATTGCTTCCAGGAACATGCCCTGAGAAGTGGAAGCGTCACCGATCGTTGCGAAAACAATTTCATTTCCCTGACGTGTAAAGTTGGTCAGATCGTGCAGGTCTTTATTGTTCCTGAATAATTTTGAAGCGTATGCAAGCCCCACGGCGCGTGGAATCTGGCCTGCCGTAGAAGAAATATCGCAAACTGAATTATAGAGTTTTGTCTGGTCCAGCCACTGGCCTTCTTCGTCCAGCCACCGCGTAGAAAAATGGCCGTTCATGGACCTCCCGCCTGTGCTAGGCTCATGTTCGAGATCGGCGTGGGCGTACATTTGTGCGAAAAACTGTTGCCATGTAATGTTGCCAAGCGCCGCCTCAATGGTCTGGTCGCGGTAGTATCCCGAGCGAAAATCACCCAGCTGAAATGCCCTCGATAATGCGATCTGAGCTACTTCCTTACCATCTCCAAAAATGCCAAATTTCGAACGTCCACCCATTGTGTCCTTCCTTCCCAGCAAACTCACCTGACGACTTTCGCACGCAAGGCGATAGTCTTTGGTGATACTTTCCTTACTCAACACACTGGAACCGGTCAAACTATCATTTTGAAGCATAAGCAAAATTTACTTGGAATTAATCCGTAGTTAAATTACGTTTTTTTGAATGCAAGCCAAAATTATGCAGGAAAATAATAAAGACCGCAGCAGCGCGTATAACTTTCGGCCGCATTGTTAATATTGGTTAATGATTATTAAATTTAAGTTTTATAACTTAATCTTGTTTGCTAGTTACTTTTTTCACCACTAAATGTATAGTTAGTATCATGAAAGTATTTTTTTCCGCGCTGGTTTTATTGGTAGGCTTGTCCACCGTTAGTTTTGCGCAAAAAGGTGTGTTGAAATTCAAGGAAGAAACGCACAAATTTGGTAAAGTGCCACAAGGAACGCCTGTAACACACGAGTTTGTATTTACTAACACAGGTTCCGATCCGGTTGTACTTTCTAACGTAACCGTATCTTGCGGATGTACAACGCCGGTTTGGTCAAAAGACCCCGTGCTTCCAGGTAAAACAGGTTCTGTAAAAGCTACATTCAACGCAGCCGCAGCAGGTCCGTTTAATAAGCCTGTAACTGTTTTCAGCAACACCGAAGGAGGTTCGATTACATTATACCTGAATGGTGAAGTTGTTCCGAAAGCAGCAGCAAAATCTTCAAAATAACCCTTAACGGTTATTTAATTAAAATGGCAGTCCGGGGAGGGCTGCCATTTTTTTGTGCTTTAAATGAATGTTGTGTTAGTGGCCTGAGCTGAATGTTAACCCCTCATGCTAGTAAGCAGACCTGTCGTAGAACGAACGGCGGCGGGTCACTTTCAAATCCTGCAGAATGCTGGATTTTACTTTCAATGTGAAGTTGTAATTGCTTACACGCGAAGCACTTCCCGCAAACGGCGTCCAGCTGAAACTCATATCCCAGCAATGCAGGTCGCGGTAAAGGGTTAAGGACGTAATAGTAGGCTCAAATGCAGTGAAGTCGAAGCCCGTATTAACACTGACCTTGAAGTTTTTGGACAAACTGAGGTCCCCCGTAACCTGAACAGCCTGAATGAGTTGTGCTCTGGAAAGTCCGGGTTTGGTGAGGCCGAAGTTATAGTTCAGCGACACATTCCAGGGAATATTGAAATCTACATAGAGTTCCGGGTTTTGGGCGATAAACTCACGCTGCTCCTCAGTAACGGTCGGGTTTCCGTTCGCTGGTGGCACCACAGGTTTTGTCTTGTCAGAGCTTTTCGGTGCAAAACTGGTTCCCAACGTAAAGCCCAGGTTTTGCAGGTTCGCCAATCCCTGACCTTGCGTAACAGCATATTTATTCACCCTCGTTCCCACCTGATTGCTCAACACCCGTGGATTCGCCTCATATGCGTAAGGATCCAGGTTCATATTAAAGTTCAAGTTCAGGTTCTTACCAATTCTTGCATTGGCGTTCACCGTAATGTTGGACAGGTTCAGCGAATCGGCCAGCAGGTTATAATTTCCCCCCAAACTCAGGTTGTCCAGCAACGACACTTTTTCAAACTGTTGCGCAGCCGTGTCGCTTTTTGTTTTGAGTTTCATTTCAAATGAGTTGTTCAAACTAAAAGAAACGACACTCGAAGCCTGCCCGTTGCTCACACCCGTTCCCACACCCCTGAACCTGGATAATGAGTATTCCCGGTCCAGGCCGCGGTTTTTAATGTTTACTTTTTGATAAAAACCAAAAGCATCACCCGTGAAATCCGGCGTGTAAGTGAATGATAATGAAGGGATAACAGTGTGGCGGATTGCTTCCAGACGCTTGCCTTTAACGAAGAATGTTCCGTAAAAACGCGTATTGACACCCGCACCGAAGTTGTAAGAATATTCCGTTCCGGCCTGCCTTAATGTATCAATGCGGACCTGGTTTTTCTCAACTGAATAAGCGTATTGTTTGGTAAAAACTTCACCTTGCAGGGAAAGGCTCGGCGTAACATTCACGAATCGCAAAACTTTGAAGTTAGGAAGCGAAATCGGCAGGCTGTAACGGCCCGTGAACTGCGCATCCTTCAACATTTGGGGAAGATTATTAAGATTAAATTCAACTACTTTGGTTTTGTTAGCGCGTGTCGGATCAACGTTGTTAATGATCGAGAAGCCCAGGCTTGATGAAGAAGTATCTATCGCAGTCAGCGAGTTGGTCAATGCGTAGTTACCACTGAAATCGAGTCCAAGACGGAAGCTTTCATACCAGCGTCCCCGCCCGCCTTTTAATGCGAAAGGCGCAATCTGGTTTACGCCAAAGCTGAAATCGGTCGAAACGTTGGTCTTACCATTTTTCTTTCTTCCGTCAGCCGGATCAATTTGCCCGAAATTCTGGTTTACCCGCAAACTCGCCGCAGCGCGCATGAACTGCCCGAACGTACGGTTATACTGAACGGACGAACTCGCGACATTGGAAATGTATTTATTGGTTTCAAATTCCTGTAACTGGTTGTAACTGTTGCTGCTCACATTCACATTTGCAGAAAACTGCGAATTCCCGCGCGGCCTCGGCGCATGCGACCAGATAATGCTGAAATCATTGGTTTGTCCGCGGCCAAGATCCCTGTCCACCTCGTCACTGGACTTATTTTTATTGAACCGCAATGCGAAATTACCATTGTACTGGTACCGCCTTGAATACGTAGAAGCCACGCCCAAACCCCAGCTTCCGGTTGAGTAAATCTGCCCGGTTACGGATGCATTGATGTATTCACTGATTGCAAAGTAGTAGCCACCTTCCCGCAGGTAGAACCCACGTCCATTAGGCTCCTCACCATACGTAGGGAAAAGGATCCCGGAAGTTCCGTTTTCTTTCTTTTTTGGAAAAGGGAAAAACCCGAAAGGAAGCGCAATAGGCAACGGAACATCGCTGATTACCAGGTTGAATGGCCCGGAAATAACCTGTTTTTTATTCACCATTTTTATCTTCGGCGCATTGATGTAGTAATGCGGATGTGTCAGATTACAGGTCGTATACATGGAATGGCGAATGTAAAAATTGCCTTCCGCATCCTTTTTTACCTTTTCACCACGAATGTTCCCATCCCCTTCCTGCGTTACAATGCCCTGAATCAAGGCCTTTTTTGTTTTGAAATTATACCGGATCTCTTTGGTATTGTAAGTCTCAGGCCCATCCTGAAATATGGGATCGCCGATCGTTTTCTTTGAGGTAGAGTCGGCAGGATCGGGGGTTCCAACGGCGTAAACTTCATTGGTGATCCAGTTAAGCCGTATATAACTGGCTTTCAGGTTAATGGTCCCGTAAGTCACTTCTGCATTTCCATACAAATGGACCTGCTTTAAAACCGCATCCGTGATCGTCGAATCCTCTGACGTATATTTAACCGTGTTTTGGAGATCGTCCTGATTTGATAAAGAATCTACCGCGGTGGAATCTGCTAATCCTTTGTTAGTGAGGGAAGTATCGCCCCCTGCAATTGCACCATTGACGGACGCAGCATTCTTCCCGGCACCGGTTGTGTCGATGCCAGCTTGTTTTTTTACAGCAAGGAGAGAGTCCGCTGTCTGTTTGGCAGAAGTTGTGACGTTCGGCTTACCCTGATTTTTCCCGGTTCTCTTAGTGCGTTGCTGTACACAGGCGACTGTGCTGAATATAAGAAACGCTGCCACTACTGACGATATAATAATCGCCTTTCTTTTCAGTTCTAACAAATAGCGTATTTTTGCATAACGAATTTCAAAATTAGCAGAGAAACCTCTAACGAGTAACGCCCTAATTAAAAAATAATGTTAAAAGTTCTTAAATTAGTAATTGTAGTAAGTGTCCTTTTTGTAAGCCTCGCTTTTGTAATTCAAGATGATGCCGCACCTGCCAGATCCAGCAAAGTAAAAACGGTGGTCATCGACGCAGGCCATGGCGGTAAAGATCCCGGGACGCGCGGACGTGTTACCAAAGAAAAAGACGTAGCACTGGCAGTTGCACTTGAACTCGGGCGAAAGATCAAAGAAGAAACTCCGGAAGTAAAAGTACTATATACCAGATCAACTGACGTTTTTATTGAATTAGGGGAGCGCTCTGCTTTTGCAAACCGCAACAATGCCGACCTTTTTATCTCGGTCCATTGCAATGCAACACCGAGCTCCCGGTCCGTGAGAGGAACGGAAACATTCGTGATGGGTTTACACAAAACACAAGGAAACCTGGACGTTGCGAAGCGCGAAAACTCGGTTATCTTGCAGGAAACGAACTATAAGCAAAAATACAAGGGCTTCGATCCAAACTCACCATTGGCGCACATCATGCTCGCCAACTACCAGAGTGCATTTATTTCCAGCAGCCTTCGCCTGGCAGATCTGATTGAAAAGAAATTTCAATCTGTGTCCGATCGCGACAGCCGCGGTGTAAAACAAGCCGGGTTTTTGGTGTTATGGAGATGCGCTATGCCCAGTGTTTTAATCGAAACAGGCTTTTTATCCACGCCGGATGAAGAGGAATATCTGGGTTCAGAAGAAGGCCAGAAAGAAGTGGCGGAATCCATTCATCAGGCGTTTATGGCATACAAGAAAGATATGGACCGGTAAATACGGCGATATCTTATATTTCGAGTTCAATACATTAGCCCATGAAAATATCAAGAGAAGCAAAAGTTGGGATAATGGCCGTTTTCGCCATTGTCATGTTATATTTCGGCTTTCACATCCTAAAAGGCTCCGACGTTTTTTCCAGAACACATCAGTACTACGTGGTTTACGACAACATTGACGGTCTGACAGCCTCCAATCCGGTGCTGCTGAATGGTTTGAATGTGGGCCGTGTGCAGGAAATCAGGTTATTGCAAAATCAAAAGAACCGGTTGCTGGTAAGCATCGATGTGCAGAAAAGTATTGTTATTCCTGCGGGAACGGCCGCAATCCTCGCGGATGGCGGGTTACTGGGTGGAAAAGTCGTTAATCTCGCCATGGGAACCGGCCCGGCTTTGCAGGATGGTGATACATTAGTTTCGCGAAAGGAAGCGGGCATTTCTGCCGTTTTGCAGCAGCAGGCATTACCGCTCGTAAACCACGCCGATTCGCTCATTAAGAACCTGGATGTAGTGGTAATGGGATTTAAAGAAACCGGTTTGATCTTGAACCAGGTTTTGAAGAACTACAACCAGACCGGGACGAACTTGCAGGGGTTACTGAATGAAAACCGCGCTAATCTGGTCGCCCTGACCTCCAATCTGAACAAACTTTCCACTTCCCTCGTCGAAACAGAAAAGGAATTGAAGCCGCTTTTGGCCAAAACAGGCACATTAGCAGACTCGCTTAATGCTTTGCGGCTGGGCGAAACGGTGCAGAATGCAAATAAGACCATTGGTGAACTGCATACCTTGCTGGCAAGCGTGGAATCGGGCAAAGGCACTGCCGGAAAGCTCATTAAGGACGAAACGCTTTACAATAACATTGACCGCACGATGGTAAGCCTCAACAAACTGTTGACCAACCTCCGCGAACATCCGAAGCGTTACATTAACATTTCCGTTTTTGGTAAAAAAGACAAAGGCCCGTCCGAATCCCCGCTCGATACAACCACGGTCATCAAATAGACATTTCAGTTTCAGGCATTTTCAAATAAAATTAAAGTCGTTTGCTTACGGGTAAACGACTTTTTATTTTTGAAAATAAACCTGACCTTCCGGCCAGCGGCGCATTACATTACTTCATCAATATGACCAGTCAAGAAAGTCTTCCCCATTTGATCCAGGTTCTTCAAGAAAAATTCGAGCAGGTAAAACTCGGCGGCGGTCAGAAGAAAATCGAGGCCCAGCATAAAAAAGGCAAGCTCACAGCGCGCGAACGCATTGCTTACCTGGTAGATACGGATTCTTATTTTCTGGAAATCGGTGCATTCACTGCGGATGGCATGTATGCCGATGAAGGCGGTTGCCCATCCGGTGGCGTGGTTGCTGGAATTGGTTATGTTTCGGGAAAACAATGTATGATCGTGGCCAATGATGCCACGGTAAAAGCAGGCGCATGGTTTCCTATTGCAGCCAAAAAGAATCTTCGTGCGCAGGAAATTGCGATGGAAAACCGCCTGCCGGTCATTTATCTTGTGGATAGCGCGGGCGTTTATCTGCCTATGCAAGCCGAGGTTTTTGCCGATAAGGAGCACTTTGGAAGGATTTTCAGGAATAATGCGCAAATGTCAGCGATGGGAATTGTCCAGATTTCGGCTATTATGGGCAGTTGCGTGGCCGGCGGGGCTTATCTACCGATCATGTCCGACGAAGCATTCATTGTCGAAGGCACAGGTTCCGTTTATCTGGCGGGTCCTTATCTGGTCAAATCCTCCATAGGCGAAGATGTGGATTCCGAATCATTGGGCGGCGCATCCATGCATTGCGAAATTTCCGGCGTCACCGACAACAAGTTTCCCGATGATAAATCCTGTCTGGACGCTATTAAGCGCCACATTGACAAAATAGGAAGGCCCGCTTCCGCAGGTTTTGACAAAAAACCAACGATGCAACCCAAACGCAATCCAGAAGAAATTTACACATTGCTTCCCACCGACCGGCTCAAACCCTACGACATGCGCCATATTTTGGAATGCATTGTGGACGACTCGGAACTCGCCGAATACAAGCCCGATTACGGCAAAACATTGATCTGTGCTTATACCCGCGTGGATGGCTGGGCTGTGGGAATCGTGGCGAATCAGCGCAAAATGGTGAAATCAGGTAAAGGCGAAATGCAGATGGGCGGCGTGATTTATGGTGAATCGGCTGATAAGGCAGCGCGGTTTATCATGAATTGTAACCAGAAAAAAATCCCGCTCATCTTCTTCCACGACGTAACCGGCTTCATGGTTGGAAGCCGTGCCGAGCAGGGTGGGATCATTAAGGACGGCGCTAAAATGGTAAATGCCGTCGCCAATTCTGTGGTTCCGAAATTCACATTCATCGTAGGGAATTCTTATGGCGCAGGCAATTATGCCATGTGCGGAAAGGCCTATGATCCGCGGCTGATCTTCGCATGGCCCACGGCTCAAATGGCGGTGATGAGCGGCGCAACCGCAGCCAAAACGCTGCTGCAAGTGCAAACAGCAACATTAAAAGCAAAAGGCGAAACCATTACGCCCGAAGCCGAAAAAGCATTGCTCGACGAAATCACAGATCGCTACAACCAGGAATTATCTCCTTATTACGCCGCGGCACGGTTATGGGTCGACGGCATCATTGATCCGGTGGAAACCCGGAAAATTATCTCCATAGGCATTGCAGCCGCAGATCAGGCTCCCATCGAGAAACCTTTTAATGTGGGTGTGATGCAGGTTTAATTTTAAAAAACGTCCATTATTATGTCTCAGAAAATAGCATTTATAGGTTTGGGTAACCTGGGAACACCCATTGCAGAAAGTCTCATTAAGGCCGGCTACGAGCTAACCGTTTGGAACAGAACTGCTTCAAAAGCGGATCCATTGGTCACATTAGGGGCGAAAGTCGCCGAAAATGCGATCGACGCCGTTGAAACGGGCGGGATCGTGATTTCGGTGCTTGCAGATGATTCAGTCGTCGAGGAAATTTTCAACATGGAACTGGTCGAAAAGTTGGGAAAAGGCGGTATTCACATTTCCATGAGCACCATATCGCCCGAAACTTCTCGCCAAATGAGCCAGATACACGACTGGTACGAAGCCACTTACATTGCCGCGCCCATTTTTGCCAGGCCGGAAGCAGTAGTAGCAGGAGTAGGCAACATTGCCATTTCCGGCAAAGCCGCAGCGAAGGAAATTGCGAAGCCTATTTTGCAGGGATTCGTAAAAGGCATTTATGATTTTGGAGAAGATCCCGGCGCTGCGAATGTGGTAAAACTGGCCGGAAATTTCATGATCGCGGCGAGTTTGGAAATGATGGGCGAAGCATTTACGATGGCTGAGAAAAACGGGATTTCCCGTCAAAGCATCTACGAAATGCTAACCCAAACATTGTTTGCTGCGCCGATTTTTCAGAATTACGGGAAATTCGTGGCCAACAATGTTTACGAACCGGTTGCATTCAAGCTGGCTTTGGGCCTGAAAGACATTAACCTGACATTACAAACCGCCTCGGACGTGCATGTGCCTATGCCGATGGCGGATCTGATCCGTAACCGTTTTATTTCTGCATTAGCCAAAAAGCGGGATAATCTGGATTGGAGCGCGCTGGCGCAAGGTGCGTCCGATGACGCCGGGGCATAAAAAAAGGCTGCATGTGCAGCCTTTTTTATTGATTAGCAACGAATTAATTATTCTCGCTAAATTCAAGTAACATCTCATCACTTATATTATTCTTCTCTTTGAAGTCAGAAACCGTTTCTGTGAAAGAAGTATGAAGACCTTCTACAAGTTCAAGGTTTTTATAAATACCGTCGTAGATTTCATTTAGTGTTTTATCCAAACCCTGAACATTTAAATTCATGTTCTCCGTCTCTATCTGACCTATTTTTTTGATCACTGCAGTCTCACTGTTTTTCAAATCCTCGATTTCACGAAGGACTTTCTCCATAGTCTTATATTTCTCGATCTTATCCATAAGTCTTGTTTATAGTTTGCTGTAACACTTAAAATATCATACCAATACGGAAAATTCACCGGTAAATCCGGTCTTCATTTTCCTTTGTTTGCCATGATTAGGAGAAAATTAGCGTTTATAACTCTCGTGCTTTTTGTGATGTCTGGGCCGGTTATTCAGGCTCAGTCCAATGAAAAGACATCATCCTGGAAGGGATTTGTGAAGGTGGAATTCACTTTTGAAAACAGGAATGCCTGGTATGTGAAACCGCAGAAGGCCGCGGCCGGCAACCCCTGGGTGTGGCGCGCACATTTCCCCACCTGGCACACGGAGATGGATAGTATACTGCTTTCTCGTGGCTTTCACATTGCTTATATCAACACCAACGACATGTTTGCCCATCCCAAAGCCATGCAGGTTTGGGATGCTTTTTATGATTATTTGGTAAACCAAAACCAGTTTGCACCCAAAGTCGCACTCGAAGGCGTAAGCCGGGGAGGCTTGTATGTGTACGGCTGGGCCAAGCGAAATCCTGACAAAGTAAGCTGCATTTATGCCGAAGCGCCCGTTTGCGATCCTAAAAGCTGGCCGGGAGGAAAGGGGAAAGGGCCGGGATCGGAAAAGGATTGGGCTGCATGGCTGAAACTGTTCAACCTTTCGGAAGAGGAAGCTACGAAGTTTACGGACATTCCTTTGAATGATCTGGCAGGTTTGGCGGCTTTCAAAGTGCCTATAATTCATGTTATCGGATTAAAGGACAAGCATGTGCCGGCGGAGGAAAACAGTGATTTATTGGTCAAAAGCTACATGCAGCTCGGTGGCCCGATCAGCGTTTATCCGATGACACGCGGCGAGCAGGAAATGGAAGGGCATCATTTTCCCATCGAGCATCCCGAGTTTTTTGCCAATTTTATTGAGCAGCACAGCCTTCCCGTGCAAAAGCCATTGTCACATAAGCCTTATATTCAGGTGAATAGGGGTTTGGGAAATGCGTTTGAAAAATTCAGAAAAGAGAAAAAGGGCACGGTTGCATTTCTGGGCGGTTCCATCACGCATAACCCTGGCTGGCGCGATAAAACGGCTCAATATCTTCAAGAACATTTTCCGGACACCGACTTTACTTTCATAGCGGCAGGTATTCCGTCACTCGGGAGCACGCCGCACGCGTTCCGCTTCGAGCGCGACGTGCTGGCAAAAGGCACGCCCGATTTGCTTTTCCTGGAATCGGCCGTGAATGACCGGGGCAATGGTTTCAGCGAAAAAGCGCAGGTAAGAGGCTTGGAAGGGATTTTAAGGCATTTATATGCTGTAAATCCGAATGCTAATGTTGTATTAATGGCCTTCGCTGAGCCTACAAAGAATGCGGAATATGAAAAAGGGAAGGAGCCCATAGAAGTGGCTGTTCATGAGCGCATTGCTAAACATTACGGCACAGCTTACATTAATCTCGCCAGGGAAGTCTACGACCGGATCACCGCAGGGGAATTTTCGTGGAAATACGATTTCAAAGACCTCCATCCTTCGCCTTATGGCCAGGAAGTGTATTTCCAAACCATCAAACAACTAATCAAGACCGACAGCAGCGCCGCGACAAACGCCATCAAACTGCCCGCGCCTCTCGACAAATTTTCCTACGAAAAAGGAAGTTACCACGAAGTCGCAGAAGCCAAAAACCTGAAAGGATTCACGCTCGTCCCCGACTGGAAACCCGCAGACAAAACGCCCACCCGCCCCGGCTTCGTGAATGTCCCGATGCTCGTAGGCGAACAACCCAACGCCTCCCTCGACTTTGAATTTAAAGGCCGCGGCATTGGGATAGCCATCATCTCCGGCCCCGACGCCGGAAAAATCACCTACACCATCGACAACAACCCGCCCAAAACCCTCGAAACCTTCACCCCATGGAGCTACCAACTCCACCTGCCCTGGTATCTCATGCTAAACGACGAACTAAAAAGCGGCAAACACAACGTCCACCTCACCATCGCTGGGGATAAGAATGAAAAAAACACAGGAAATGCTTGCCGGATTGTTTATTTTTTAGTGAATGAATGATGGTTTTAAATAGAGGATATTCCGTAAATTGGTAAGATAAAACACAAACTATGAGCAAGAATGATCTTAAAACCAGCCTCCATGCGCTGATTGATAGCATTGAGGATTCTACTGTTTTGCAGGCTTATCTGATTTTGCTTTCCCGGGAGGCGCAATCACAGGAGGATTTTTGGCATAATGTTGATGATCAGACTAAATCTGCAATCAATGAGGGAATAGCCGACTTTTCTGCTGGTCGCGATGCTGATTTCTTTGAGTATATGAAGTCTTCGCATGGCATTGAACGTTAGGTTATCTGATCGGGCGAGGGCGGATATAGAAGATATTTCAACTTATCTAGCCGAAAACTTCTCTGAAAAGGCAAAAATTGATTTCCTGATCAGGCTGACCGATCAGCTTAAATTGATCAGTGAAATGCCACTCATGTTTAGAGCTTCCATCACAAAAGCTGGTGTACGGGAATGCGTTTTGAACAAACATACAATCATTTACTATCAGGCTACGGATGAACTTGTTAAGGTGCTAACCATCCGTAATACAAAGAGAGACAACGCTTAGCTCACTTACCAGTCTGCGTTGTGTACGTGCTTTCGAAAATTTTGTCGGCGTTGGCGGCTTCGAAGCCGTCTCGGCGGTGTCTTCTGGTGATTTCGGCTGGGGGGATGTTTTGGAATTGAGGGAGGATTTTTCTTTCAGCGAATTCTACGTAGGAGCCGGAAATTTCCAGGTGTTCGTTGTTGGCGAATTTCGCGTTGATCATTTCCGCAATGGTGGCACTTTGTAGCAGGCCGCCGTCTGGGCTGATCTTTATTTTTCCTCCCGAAGTGTTTAAGCGAATGCCATTCTTTTCCAGAAACTCATTGAATGCTGCCACGGTGTTGTAACCTTCCGGCAGGTTATGCACGCTGATCGTGAAGTGGTTGAGATAATATCGGTTGTAGATCACCCACGCAGCATATTCGCTTTCCCGCAAAAGGGAATTGTAATCTGCCACCGTCGGCGTGCGCCACAAAGGCTGATGCAGAAACGCGTCGACTTCTGCGCCATTGTCCAGATCCAATGCGTCAACAGGATCAGCGGTAACTTCATCGGTGTAACTTCTTATAATGCGCTGGCTTTCGTCGGACAGGTCATTCACCCGCAGTTCACTCACAAAAATACGTGGATCAGTTTCTCTGGGCGGGCTGTACCACCATGCATCGAGCTTTTTCCCTTCGAAAAAATAATGATCGCGCTTTTCGTAACCATAATGCAGGAAAATCTTTTCAAATGATTGCACCCCGAGGTTGGCGACGCCCATCGTGCGGAATGCAATGTGGTCATTTTCAATGTTGTCTGCGCTGAGGACAACGCCATCGGCCACCATTGCATTCAGGATTACACCCACGTCAGGAACGCGCTCTTTGTAGCGGCGCATCAGGCCGTTTAGTACGATGTCCAATGTTTCAAGTCTGTGTGTTGCGCTCATAGTGTTATGTCTTAATGTTATGTTAACGTGCAGACTATGAAGTAATTATCAAGAAGATGCGCTTTGTAATCAGCCTTTCGATAGTTCGGTTGACCTTAATTGTGCTGCTATGATGCCATTCTTCAAGGTCTCGTCCAGTTTTCCGGCTTCGAATTGCCTCAATGCTGCTTCTGTGGTGCCGCCTTTGGAGGCGACGGCTTTGATCAGCTCGTCCAGCGATTTATCTGCGGTGTTGATCAGGTGAAACGATCCCAGCATGGTTTGTTTTACCAATAATGCAGCCACAGACTCCTCAAAGCCCATTTGCTTGCCTGCTTCAATCATGGCTTTAACCACGTAGAAGAAATAAGCTGGTCCGCTGCCGCTTAATGCCGTAACCGCATTCAATTGGTCTTCATCTTCCAAAAACACCGAACGCCCCGTCGCATTGATCAGGTTTTCGATTTTCCTTAGTTGATTAATGTCTACTTCCGGCGACGCAGAATAGGCTGTAATGCCCATTCCAAGCATGGCAGGCGTGTTGGGCATAGCGCGGATTACTGCTTTATGGTCGAGCGCATTTTGTATAATTTCAATGGTTACACCGGCCATAATAGAAAGCACAACCTGATTGGGCTTCACCACATCGCGCAGGGACGCGGAAACGGAAGTGAAATCCTGCGGTTTAACAGATAAAATAATAAGATCATATTCACCGATCTGCGGACCAATAATGCCGGTAATGACGCCTGGCTGGAAGCTGTTGAGGCTTTCCATGCGGTCTTCACTTTTCTCTACCAGGAGAAAATCTTCCTTTTTTACCAGATCAAATTTCAGGAACGCGCGGGCGAAGGCCATTCCCATATTGCCGCAGCCGATGATTGCAATTTTCATTTGAAGGATAATGTATTTGTATTAAAAGGTTTTGAGCGAATTACGTAACTTTTATACAATTATCGGCTTTGGAAAAACAAATAGCGAAAATTTCCGGCGGAATGAATCCCGCGTGAGGCATGTTAGAAAACATATGCCGTTATTGCAGCGCTTAAATCAGGAATTTTGAAATACAGAGTGGAGGAAATATAATATTCTGCATATGTATTTTTATCCTGCTTAATATTTTGAAAAATTGATATAATACATTTTTTTACAAGCACATACATTCTCGCGAGCCGAATTAACCTAACACTATTGCAATACTTCAATTATGGCTATAAAAGTTGCTATTTCTCATAAAACCAAATACCAGTTTGACCGGAGCGTTTCCCTTTCACCGCACATTTTCCGACTTCGCCCCGCACCGCATTCCCGGACAGCCATTGAAGGTTATTCATTAAAAATTACCCCCGAAAATCATTTTATCAACTGGCAGCAGGATCCCTTCGGCAATTATCAGGCGCGGGTTGTTTTTCCTGAAAAAACGACTGAATTAAGCGTGGAAGTGGAAGTGATCGCTAAAATGCAGGTGATCAATCCGTTCGATTTTTTTGTGGAAGAATACGCGGAAATGTATCCTTTTGCCTATGAACCGACATTAAAAAAGGAACTTGGCCCTTATCTCGAACCGAGAGAGGCGAGTCCGGCGCTGATGGAATGGGTTGAGAAGGCGAAAGTGAACCGTGATATCAAGATCGTGGATTTTCTGGTGCACCTTAATCAGCAGATTTACAATGCGATACATTATAACATTCGCATGGAAGTGGGCGTCCAGACTTGCGAAGAAACATTGAACATTAAAAGCGGTTCCTGCCGGGATTCGGCGTGGTTACTGGTCCAGATTCTGAGACATTTGGGCATTGCGTCTCGTTTTGTTTCGGGTTATCTGGTGCAGCTGACTTCGGACATTAAGTCATTGGACGGTCCGAGTGGCCCGGAAGAGGATTTTACGGATCTGCACGCGTGGACGGAGGCTTATGTGCCGGGTGCTGGCTGGATTGGCCTCGACCCTACTTCCGGACTGTTCGCCAGCGAAGGCCACATTCCGCTTTGCTGCACGCCCGATTATGCGAGTGCTGCGCCGGTTTCGGGTGCGACGGACATTTGTGAAGTGACTTTTGAATTTGATAATAAAGTTTTCCGGATCCACGAAGATCCGCGAGTTACCAAGCCTTATACAGAGGAACAATGGGCAGCGGTGATGCAGGTGGGTCACGATGTAGAAAAGGATTTGCAGGAAGGTGACGTGCGCCTGACGATGGGCGGCGAGCCAACATTCATTTCGATCGACGATTTCGAATCGCCGGAATGGAACACGGCTGCGGACGGACCATTGAAAAGACAACTGGCCTATGACCTTTCATTAAGGCTTAAAAAACGCTTCGCGCATGGCGGATTGCTGCATTTTGGTCAGGGCAAATGGTATCCCGGCGAGCCTTTTCCAAGATGGCAATATGCGCTTTACTGGCGCAATGACGGCGTTCCGATGTGGCGCAATGATGATCTTGTCACCAAAGAGGGCCAGACCAAATACACATTCCGCGAAGCTGAAATCTTCACAACCGAACTTACAAAATATCTTGGTTTAGACACCAACAACATTACGCCAGCTTACGAGGACCCGATTTACTGGGCGATGGAAGAGGGGAAATTGCCGGTGAATGTGGATCCTTTGAAAGTAAACCTCAAAGACTCTATTGAAAGAAGAACACTGGCAAAATTGCTCGAAAAGGGCCTTAATAACCCAGCTGGCTTTGTTTTACCTATTAAATGGAATGAAAAAGGACAGCATTGGTCGAGCTCAGCCTGGCAATTTAAGCGCAACCATTGTTTCCTTGTGCCCGGAAATTCGGCGATCGGTTTCCGTTTGCCGCTGAAATCCTTGCCCGAAGTTGCCAAAGCGCATCGCGAGCAGCCGGTGGAACGCAGTCCGTTTGAAGATTTGCCGCCGCTGATCGATTTCAAGCCGGTTGTAGAGTCGCGTTATGGGTCGGTGGCGCCTCCTTATGAGCTGCCTGTGAATGCGATTTTTGAAGAGGAGGGGGATGATAAGAAACCATTAACCGAAAAAGAGGCGGAAGATAAGCTTCTTTTTGAGCTTCCGATTATCAAAACGGCGCTTTGCGTTGAGGAACGGGAGGGAATCATTTATGTATATCTGCCTCCGACGGATTATCTCGAACATTATCTGGACTTGATGGCGTCCATAGAAGCCACGGCGGAAAAGCTGAAAATGCCCGTCCGGATCGAAGGTTATGCTGCGCCAACCGATGCACGGGTTCAAAAACTAATTGTTACGCCTGACCCCGGGGTGATAGAAGTGAACATTCACCCGGCCAAAAACTGGCAGGAACTCGTTGATAATGTGAGTGCGCTGTATGAAGAGGCCTTCTTTTCAAGATTAGGCACAGATAAATTTATGGTTGACGGACGCCACACCGGAACCGGCGGCGGTAACCACGTGACCATTGGCGGTGCAAAACCTGCCGACAGCCCCATTCTGCGCCGGCCCGATCTGCTGAGGAGCTTGCTGACTTACTGGCAGCATCACCCTGCATTAAGTTACCTTTTTGCAGGACCATTCATTGGCCCTACAAGCCAGGCGCCGCGCATTGACGAAGGCCGGGACGAGAAGCTTTATGAAGTTGAAATTGCATTTGAACAAATTCCCGAAGGAGAAGAAGTGCCATTCTGGATGGTTGACCGCGTTTTCAGGAACTTGCTGGTGGACATTACGGGCAATACGCACCGTTCGGAATTCTGCATGGATAAGCTTTATTCACCTGATTCCGCAACGGGACAACTCGGGATTCTGGAATTCCGCGCGTTCGATATGCCGCCGCACAAGCATATGAATCTCGTCCAAACATTGCTTGTAAGGGCGTTGATTGCGAAGTTTTGGAAAAACCCTTATAAGCACAAGCTCATCCGTTGGGGAACGGAACTTCACGACCGTTTCCTGCTGCCGCATTTTGCTTACCTGGATATGGTGGATGTGGTAAAGGATTTGAAAGATGCGGGCTATAACTTCGATATTTCCTGGTTTGACCCATTCTTTGAGTTCCGTTTTCCGCATTATGGCGGCATTACAGTGGACAACATTCAGCTCGATCTGCGACTGGGCATCGAGCCCTGGCATGTTTTGGGAGAAGAATTGTCCAACAGCGGCACTGCCCGTTTTGTGGACTCTTCGCTGGAACGCTTGCAGGTGAAAGTGAGCGGATTTGTAGAAGGAAGGCACATTCTGGTTTGCAATGGCTGCCGCGTTCCGCTGCGCAGTTCGGGGATTAAGGGTGAGTTTGTTTCGGGAATTCGATACAAAGCCTGGAACCCGCCATCGGCATTGCACCCGACGATCGGGGCCGATGCGCCGCTCGTTTTTGACATTGTGGATACCTGGAATAACCGTATATTGGGCGGTTGTACTTACTTTGTTTCACATCCGGGAGGCCGTGCTTTTGATACTTATCCGGTGAACAGTTTTGAAGCAGAATCACGTAAAATAAGCTTGTTTCAGGGTTTTGGGCATACGCCATCTGCCAAGCAGGAAGTGCCTATTCTGGAAAAATCGACGGGTGCGGTGTCACGTTTTATTGCTGAGACGAAGAAAGAGATGAAGAGCGACACGCCGATCGAATTAATTAATCCGGAGTATCCGAATACGCTGGATTTACGTAAATACTGGAAATCAAAATAGATTTTTAGTACAAACCCTACTTACTACATTATGCTTACCGAGGCTCCTGTGGATCTTTTACAATCCTATCAAAACGGACTCACATCTTATGACGAAGTGCTGGATTTGAACGGGAAGGTAAAGCCGTACTGGAAAGCGCTATTTTCTCAGCTGGAAAGGCTGGGCATGGATGAACTGAAAATCCGGAACCAAGAAATCATCAGCAAGCTCCGGGAAAACGGGGTGACTTATAATGTATACGGCACGCCCGACGGCCTTAACCGTCCCTGGCAGCTGGACCCTATCCCTTTTTTAATTGAACAAAAAGAATGGAACGGCATTGCAAAAGGCTTGCAGCAGCGCGCAATCCTGATGGATCTGATCCTGAAAGACCTTTACGGACCCAGAAACCTGGTGAAAGACGGCATTATCCCGGCAGAACTCGTTTTTGACAACACCGGCTTTTTCCGCCCGTGCATTGACATAAAAGTGCCGGGCAATAATCAGCTGACCATGTACGCGGCCGATATGTCGCGCGGGCCCGATGGGCAGATGTGGATTGTGGACAACCGCACGCAGGCTCCGTCCGGGTCGGGTTATACATTGGAAAACCGTGTGGTAATGAGCAAGCTGCTTCCCGAATTGGCTGAGGGAATGTATGTTAGCAAGCTGTCGCCTTTTTTTAACAGTCTGCAAAACACAGTTTTAAAATTATCGGATAAAAGAAAAGACGCGCCGAACATTGTTTATCTCACGCCGGGACCAAATAACGAAGCCTATTTCGAGCACGCTTATCTGGCTTCCTACCTGGGCTATACACTCGCGCAGGGCGACGATCTGCTGGTTCGTAATGGCTGCGTTTGGTTGAAATCCATTGATGGTTTGCAAAAAGTGGACGTGATCATCCGCCGTATCGACGACGACTGGTGTGATCCGCTTGAACTGCGCGAAGATTCCCGTTTGGGCGTTCCCGGATTATTGCAGGCCATCAGGCTTGGTAATGTGCAGGTTTTGAACCCGCCGGGGACGAGTGTTTTGGAAAATCATGCATTTCATGCCTTTATGGGCAATATTTCCAATTATTTTTTAGGTGAAAAACTGATTATGCCCTCCGTGGCCACCTGGTGGTGCGGGCATGTGAAAGAGCTCAATTACGTGCTGGAACACATGGATGAGCTGATCATTAAGAAAGCAAATCGCAAAACGAAATTCAGGTCAATTTACGGGAGGCTGATGACTTTTGCTGAAAAGGAAGAGCTGAAAAAAATGATCATTCAGCGGCCGCACGAGTTCATTGCACAACAGGAAGTGAGCTTGTCCACAACGCCGTCCCTCATCAATGGCAACATTGAGCCGCGTTATGCTGCATTAAGGGCATTTATGGTAGCCGATGAAAGTGGTTATCACGTCATGCAAGGCGGACTGACGCGGAGCTCACCGGTTAAGGACCGTTTTGTGATTTCAAATCAATATGGCGGGTTGTCGAAGGACACCTGGATTGTGTCGGACAAAACGGAAGACATTCAGGAAAAGATCGTTTTGACTTCACCGATCTCGGTTAACAAGCACGTCTCGCTCCCCAGCCGCAGCGCGGAAAATCTGTTCTGGATAGGGCGTTATTGCGAGCGGACGATGGCCGTTATCAAGTTTATGAACATTACGATCAATGTGCTTAACCTGGACAGGAATTTCGGCGGCTCAGCGAAGCAGGAGCACATTAAGATCCTGTTGCAATCACTCACACATTTGTCTTCCACTTATCCGGGTTTTCTGGAAGAGGAGGATTTAATGTCAGATCCTTACACTGAGATCATTGACCTGATTTCCAACACCAGCCGTCCAGGCACCATTGCGGCCAATATCGGTGCATTTCTGAATGCTGTTGCAGCGGTGCGGGACCAGTGGGACCAGGAGATCTGGCGGATCGTGGATTTGATCGATAATGGTTATCATGAGATCCGCAATGCGTCGTCGATGCATAACAATAACATTCAGAAGACTCTTGATGGATTGTTCAATAATATGTTCACGTTTTTGGGCGTGATAGCAGAAAGTATGCCGCGCGACAACAGCTTTTTGCTCCTCGAAACGGGCAAGCTGATCGAGCGCATCCTGTCGCGGATCAGTGTTATCCAATCTAATTTTGGTGTAAAAAACACGCCTGGCGTTGAAAATGAGCTGATCGAGGCGACATTGATCAACCATCATTTGCTGGTAAATTACCGGCAGATCTATAAGTCGCATTTGAGCGTGGAAGCGATGCTGGATATGGTTTTGTTGGAAAAAACATTGCCTTACTCGCTGGTTTATATGCTCGATGAGCTGAAAAACAACATTAGCAAGCTGCCCGTAACAACCCGGAGCGAAAGGCTTAATGAGGCGCAGAAATTCGTTTTGAAGGCGGCCACATTGGTCAAGCTGGCGGATGTGAGCGATTTGAGCAAATGCAATGTGGGATTGGAAAGACGGGAATTGTTCAACCTCCTTTCGGAAGTATCCAAGCTCATCAGCTCCGTTTCGGTGAACCTGACCAACATGTATTTCAGCCACACTTTTATGCATCATTCATTTTACGATCCGATGGATTACGATACGGATGAAATATAAGCTGATTCACAAAACGGAATATAAATACGCGGAGGCGGTCAATAATTATCATAGTCTGGTGTGCCTCGCGCCGCGCTCGCTGCCGAATCAGCTGTGCCAGAATTTCGACATTCAAATTTCCCCCGAACCTTCGCAGATCATCGACCGGAAGGATTTTTACGGAAATACAACCCATTATTTCTCCCTGCATTCCCCGCACAAAACGCTTACCGTACTCACAACAGCCATGGTGGAGCGGCTTACCGAGGAAACCGGGTCTTTGTTTTTGCCCTCCGAAATCTCCTGCGAAGCAGCCCGTCAGCAACTTCTGGGCGACCGGGCGCTGAAAATTTCGCTGCTGGAATACATGCTGCCGAGCCCTATGATCAAATGGGATCAGGAGGTGCGGAATTTTGCAAAAGATTGTTTTCAGGAAGGAATGCCGCTATATGCTTGTGTGGAAGCGCTTTGCGCCAAGATTTTCCATGAATTCGATTTTGTTCCGGATTTTACAACCGTGCATACGCCTATTAAGGATGTTATTGCAGCTAAAAAGGGTGTTTGCCAGGATTTTTCGCATCTGGCCATTGCCTGCATCCGGAGTTTCGGCTTTGCTGCACGCTATGTGAGCGGCTATCTGGAAACGCTGCCGCCGCCCGGAAAGCAGAAATTACAAGGCTCGGATGCGTCGCATGCCTGGATCTCGGTGTACATTCCCGACTTCGGCTGGTGCGATTTTGACCCGACCAATAACATTGTTCCCGGTGAACGGCACATTGTCACTGCCTGGGGCCGCGATTACAGCGACGTGCCACCATTGAAGGGCATCATTTTCAGTTATGGAAAACACACGCTGAAAGTGGAAGTGGATGTAATTCCCGTGTGAAGAATAGTTAATATAAAGAATTTGAGAATTGGCCTCATTTCTCTAATTTTACACATCATTTTGAAATAAGTATACAAAACGTCTTTTAATGTAACCAAGCAGTTTAAAATCCTGCACTTCGCATGGATTGGCAATGGTTTCTTCTAAGAATTAAATAATTATAAAATTACGAATGAAAGAATTAGCATTCAGAGATGCCATTCGCGACGCCATGTCGGAAGAGATGCGCCTTGACAAGAGTATTTTTTTAATGGGAGAGGAAGTTGCAGAATACAACGGCGCCTATAAAGCAAGTCAGGGAATGTTGGACGAATTCGGTCCCGAGCGCGTGATCGATACGCCTATTGCTGAGCTTGGCTTTGCCGGGATCGCAGTAGGAGCTGCCGGAAACGGACTTCGCCCGATCGTTGAATTTATGACTTTCAACTTCTCTCTTGTTGCGATCGACCAGATCATCAACAGCGCAGCGAAAATTCTTTCCATGTCTGCCGGCCAGTATGGCTGCCCGATCGTTTTCCGCGGACCAACCGGTAACGCAGGACAATTGGGAGCGCAGCACTCGCAGAACTTTGAAAACTGGTTTGCTAACACGCCCGGTCTGAAAGTAGTAGTTCCTTCGAACCCATATGATGCGAAAGGACTTTTGAAATCGTCTATCCGCGACAACAACCCGGTAATCTTCATGGAATCGGAAGTAATGTACGGTGATAAAATGCAGGTTCCGGAGGAAGAATACCTGATCCCGCTGGGTAAAGCAGATGTGAAACGTCAGGGCAAGGATGTTACCATTGTTTCTTTTGGTAAAATGATCCCCCGCGTTGTGATGCCAGCCGTTTTGCAATTGGAAAAAGAAGGCATTGACGTAGAAGTGGTTGATTTGAGAACTGTTCGTCCTATCGATTATCCTGCGGTTATTGAATCTGTTAAGAAAACAAACCGCTGTGTGGTTGTGGAAGAGGCCTGGCCGCTTGCATCTATCTCAACAGAAATTACTTATCACATTCAGCGTCATGCATTTGATTATATGGATGCACCGGTGATCCGCGTAACCAACCGCGATGTGCCGCTTCCATACGCACCAACATTGATCGAAGAAATCCTGCCTAGCGTTAAGCGTGTGGTGGAAGCAGTAAAGTCGGTGCTTTACAAATAAGAAGTTAAAGAAAAAGACAAAGCCATTTCTCGTTATGCAAGAAGAACGCACAAGATATTCGGAGGAAGAGTTGAGGGAATTTGAAGAACTCATTCGCGGAAAACTCGAAGCGACAATGAGTGAGCTTAATTATATCAAGGGAGGTTTAAGTAAGAAGAACGACAGTGGTACGGAAATCACTGCTGGTTCGGCCAAGCTTGTAGAAGACGGCGCCGACGCCAGCGAACGTGAGAACCTGAGCCAGTTGGCTGCCAGATTACAGAAATACTCGATCCAGCTTGAAAACGCCCTGGTCCGCATCAAAAACGGCACCTACGGCATCTGCATTGACACCGGCAAGCTGATTCCTAAGGAAAGATTAAGAATCGTTCCTCATACCCAGCAAACCATCGAAGCAAAGCTGAGAAGAGCGAGCTAATTCAGGCTTCTGAAATTTATCGTGAGCGACAAGTGATCTGCGGATGGCTTGTCGCTTTTTTGTTTATGAAGCGGGAGAATTGCCAGTTATTTGAATTAATGTAAATTTACTTATTGCCTTCAAACAATATGCAGAACACTAACAAACCAAATATTCCATCAAGGCTCCTTTGGGAATTTGATTACGATAGTTTCGATTTTAAAAAATCGTATAAAATTGTAATTGAGCGGGTTTTAGAACGGGGGAATCTGGACAACTGGCGGGAAATGATCAGGTTCTATTCCAAAAGTCAAATTTTGGAGACGATTGAATGGTCATCTCAAATAGATGAAAAGGACAAGCGCTTTTCCAGATTATTCATTAACTCTGACTTTGTGAATGTTGTATAAAGACCCTTTCGTAATTCATCCGGATACGTTTAAGCTGATTCAGCGAATCCAGGCTATTCCTGAGTTGAAAAACTTTTATCTGGTTGGAGGCACTTCCCTCGCATTACAAATCGGACACCGAAATTCCATCGATATCGACCTGTTTACGAATGTAACATTTGAAACAAGTGAGTTAATCGAGTTGCTACGCGAATCCTTCAAAGTAGAAGTTGCCTATCAAAAGAGTACAAATAATCTTTTCACCTTTATCGATAACATCAAGACAGATTTCATTCGCCATGATTATACATTGATAAAACAGCCCCAAATAGAAGAAGGAATTACTTTGTTAGGTTTGGAAGATATCGCAGCTATGAAAGTGAATGCCATTATAAATTCCGGCAAGCGACTGAAAGACTTTGTGGACATTTACTTTCTGCTCGAACACTTTTCGCTGAATGAAATTATTTCATTTTTTGAAACAAAGTATCCACACATGAACCCGTTAATTGCATTGAAATCGTTATCCTATTTCTATGATATAGATCCCGAAATGGATCCACCTAAAATGAAGGTTAAGCTGCCAATTTCGAAGATTCAGCAACGCATAGAGCAGGCTATTATCTCAGGAAACAAGCTTTTCCAATAAATCAGTTTTCCTCCTCAGTCCCTAAAACCTCCCTAAAAACCGCCATTAATCCATCGGAGGGTTCCTGGCCTTTGTTTTTGGTTTTGAAGTATTCCTGGAAGAGCTTTTCCATGCTTAGGGAAAGGTCGATTTCGGAAGTGGTGGTTGCGAGTTCGCTCTTTTTGATTTGGGGGATGATCTGGATGATGCCGGGATGGGCTTCGTTCAGGCGTTTTTTGTCGGTGGCTTCCAGGTAATTGTTGGAAACGATGGTAAGTTCAATGAGGTCTTCACTGTGCTCGCCGAGCCATTCGATGGCTTTGTCAATGTCGTTAAAGCTTCTTCTGCGTAGTTTTTTGCCTTTGGTGAGCTCGATCGCGCGGTAGGAAACGAGCTTTCCGGCTTCTGCTTCTATCAGGACCACATATTTGGTTTGGTTCGCTTCCGAAAAGCTGTAAGCGAGCGGGCTGCTGGAATAAATGGCTGGCGCTGGTGTTTTATCAATAACCTGGTAACGGTGCAAATGTCCGAGGGCAATGTAATGTATTTTGTCCGGGAAATTTTCGGTATAAATGGCTTGTGCGCCACCAATGTGCAGGATAGGGCGCTCTTCCTCAGGCTCTTCGGGCACCGGCTCGCCTTTTTTCATGACGAACAAATGGGTAATCAGTAAATTGAAGCCCGCATCATCCAGATACTTGTCTGCTAGTTCCTGCCAATGCTGTTGCAAATGGACGCGAAGCGCTTCTTCTGAATCTTCTACACCCAAAAAAGTCTTCAAACGCTGCTCGTTCGCATAAGGTGTGTGCAGAATTCTTAACGGGAAACTGGCATTAGGAAGCTCAATTTCAACAAATCCTTTCGCAGTCCGAAGAATGTCAACCTTCGCCTGCGTGCAGAATTGCGAGATTTCGGTGTTTGGAAAACCAACAAAAATGATCCCGCAAACTTTCGCCAATGCGTCCGGAACCTGAATGCGTTCCGGGGAATCGTGGTTGCCTGCAATGGCGATCACAGCGCGGCTCCCGTTGGCGGAGAGGCGGTGTAATGTGCTGTATAATAGCTCTGTGGCTTCCGAAGAAGGATTGAAATTATCAAACAAATCTCCTGCTACGACAACTGCATCGACCTGCTCGGCTTCGGCGATCTCACAAATTTCTGCCAGCACGAGCCGTTGTTCTTCGAGCCTGGAATAATTGTCGAGCTTTTTACCAATGTGCCAGTCGGCGGTGTGGAGGATTTTCATTTTGTGTGATTAATTTAGCGAAAATAACATTTCATCCGGTAAGAATTGAAATATTCAACTGCAACATTCCTGCGTCATTGCTTCCTAAAATGCATTTTTCTCTGTGTCGGAATCAGCATGACGCATTGTCGGCGGGATGCTGAAACGCATGAAAAGGCGGGGATAGCAATCTCTTTCGACGATCATTTTATCAACGAGTGGTTTGCATTGCGGCCGATGTTCCGGAAATACAATGCGAAAGTCACCTTTTTCATAACCTGTCCCGACAGCCTGACAGCCGACGAAATTTCTAAACTAAAAATATTGCAGGCCGACGGTCATGAGATCGGTTTTCACGGCACAATTCATGGTAAATCAACAGAATTGATTGCCACAGGGCCGGATAGTTATAAAAATATTGAACTGGCACCCGGCCTTGCACATATGGCCGAAGCAGGCTTTAAGCCCACTTCCTATGCGCATCCCGGAGGGAACCATAACGCCCGGGTTGACTCTGTGTTGCTAGCCAGCGGCTTTAAGATCTTGCGCGACGTGGCCATATCCAGAAGAAAAATTATGGGTTTTCAAATGTATGCCCTGGCGCCACGACTGATGCCCTGGATTTACTATAATTTTGATAATGAACGCATTGTGGATGCGCTGCTAATCGACGAAGACTCCGGATTAACCGACCCGGAAATGCAAGAAGCGCTGGAAAAAGCGAAAAATGATAACACGGCTTTAATGTTATTCGGACACGAGCCTTTATATGGAAAGCCGCAAAATGGCGAATACGGCTTTCATGTGCCATTTCTCGAAAAAATATTAAAGGAAGCAGCCAGACAAAATTTGAAATTCTACACCATGTCGGAATTGCCTGATAGGAATTGAGATTATCTCCCGAAGCGCTTGTCTTTGTAGGCTAACAACGGTTTTTCAAAGTAAGAGTAAGAAAGCGACGCCACTGCAACCGATCCTAAGAAAGTCAACACATACAGGCCAATGTGGTAAGATGTGCCGGTCCAATCGGGTAGATATTTGTTCAAAACATTGATAATGAACACAATCACAGCTACGTGATATAAGTAAAGTCCATAAGAGATTTTACCCAAATGATTCATCACACCATTGTTCAGACTGACTATCGTGTTTGGATTACAGGAAACATTCAGAATAAAAAAGGCAAAGAAAAGGGCGTAAACTTCAAGAAAGCCGTAAAAATGGATTCCGGAAAGGAAAAGGGCGATCAGCAGCGTATAGACGACAATTTGAAGATCTTTTCTGAAAACCACTTGCAGGACGTTTGTTTTTTGCTTGTAAACCAGCCAGGCGCATAACCCACCCAAAGCCATCGTCTGGATCCGGAATTGGCCCAGAAAAGTTGAGATCATTGTGCTTTTCGTTTCTTCATCAACATTCACATAATGCAAGCCAATGAACAGGATTGCTGCCGTAATGCCCAGGAAAAGGAGAATGATCGGAATGCGCTTTTTTGGATATTTGATCAGCCAGGGCCACAGATAGTAGAACTGCTCCTCGACACCAATGGACCACGTTTGAGCGCACCAGTAAGGCAAGTCATACAGCACGAAAGCGAAATTGGGCAAAACCAAAAGCAGCAATGTTAACCGCTCGGCGGCGTGAATCGTGATTTTCTCGTCGGTCCCGGGAAAGCTTAGCAACTCAATGTGCGGGAAAACGAAAAAAGAGAGGCCTATAATGAGGAAGTAAATGGGCCAGATCCGAAAGACCCGTCGCAAGTAGAACTTTTTAGTATCCACATCACCAAAACGCCCGCGTTCTTCCAATAATAAATAAGTGATCAAAAAGCCGCTAAGCACGAAGAAAAGGCCAACGCCAAGCCTGCCAGCGTGCTGAATAATGGGAAGCTCGTAAATATTGGCAATTCCCAAAGCATGTTTGGCCTGCTCCAAATGGTGAAAAACAACCAAAAGGGCCGCAATGCACCGGATTCCGTTGAGATTTGGGAAGTAACGCTTTTTTTCCACTTAGTTAAGCCTGATTTCTGCTTTTGAAGATTATTGAAACCAAGCCATCCATTTGCCCTGAGCCTTCATTACTTGTTCGATCAGGTCGCGTACTGCGCCGTGACCGCCGTTTTTAGGAGATATATAGTCGGATAATGCGAGGATTTCGTCCACCGAATCTGCCGGGCAGGCGCTCAGCACATTGGTCCGCATCACTTCATAATCGGGCAGATCGTCGCCCATGAACACGATCTCGTCTTCTGTGAGATTGGTTTCTTCGAGATATTTTTTAAAAATCGGCAACTTCCCATCCGGTGAAGTTCCGATGAAAATGTCCGATACGCCCAGATATTCAAGCCGTTTGCGGACACCCATTTGATTTTGTGCAGAAATAATAGCCACCCGGTAACCCATCTTAATCGCGCGATTGATGCCGTAACCGTCCTTTACATTAAAACTACGAGGCTGTTCTCCGCTTTCCAGCGCAATCACGCTGCCGTCTGTCATGACGCCGTCGATGTCGAAAATAAAGGTTGTAATGCGTTTAAAGCGGTCTATTAGTGCTGCATTCATGAAAAATCCGAATAATGAATCCCGCAAATATAGCCTAACTTTTCAGGAGACAGCACGGGTCCCTATTATTTTGAAATGTAGAAGTTCCTGATTTTATCCGTCAGCAGCCTGTAAATCTCCGTCCAATCCTCATTGGTTTCCTGCAAATATTCCAAATGCCGGTTGGTCGTTTTCCAGTCGCCACGCCTTGCCGGCCCGGTCTGGCCCAGCGAAGGATCATTGGAAAGCAATGCTTTGTGAATGGTGGTTTGGATAAGGGGTTTTAGTAAATCAAAATTCAACTGTTCCCTTTCGAGCATATTTTGGGAAACAGTGAGAAGATAATTGGTGAAATTGCTGGCAAATACGGCTGCCACATGCAGGATAAAGCGCTCATCGGAATCCATGCGGCTTACATTGTCACTCACGCTCTGTGCCAATTGAATGAGCTTATTTTCAATCAGTTCGTTTTTTGATTCAATACAAAATGGAAGTTCTTTGTAGTCCATTTCCAATCCTTTTGTGAAGGTTTGAAGCGGGTAAAAGACACCGGTATGCACATATACGTCGCTGTAAATCTCGACCAGGTTCTGGAATTCTGCTAATGATCTGGTTCCTGAGGTGTGGACCAGCATTACGCCTTCGGGGAGCACGATGCGTTCGATCACACTTTCCAGAGCATCATCGGAAACGGCTATCACGATGAGATCAGCTTCACTTTCAGCAAAATTAAGGTCCGGCTGAATGTTGGTATCATACAGGTAGGAAGCCAGTTGGCGGGCTTTCTGGGTGTCGCGGCTATATACTTCACAAATCCAGTGACCGGCGTCTTCAAAGGCCTGGGCAAGGTGCCAGGCCACGTTTCCGGAACCAACGAAAGAGATTTTCATTCACAAAACGTTATATCCGCCTAAGATATGGCATAAAGTTAATTTCACAAATCAGTTGACTAGCGGGGCGGTTTGTGCTGCGCTGGTAATGCCATCGGGCAATTCCATAATGCGCATGTTACGGAAATGGATTTCAGCGCCTTCGGCTTCCAGGCAAATGTAGCCGCGTTTTCTTTCAGAGTTCCGCAAACCGTTGACAAACTTGCCATTAACAGAAAGCTTCACGGTTCCGTCTACACACACCACCACATATTTATTCCACTCGCCTTTGCCTTTACAGCGCTTTTCGAGGGATTTGCTTCTGATGCCGCGGGGGTTATCCGGAATGGCTGTCATACCCATGGTCGGGAACAGCTCGCCGTGCACGTAATCTTCTGTCGCATTGTGCTGGGGCGCGTAATCCAGTTCCAGCATTTGGACCTCAACCGCTTTGGTCAGCGGGTCATTTTCCTGCGGCGTGCCTTCGCTCCATACGAAAACGCCCGAATTCCCGCCTGCTTCCATATGTTTCCACTCCACTTCCAGGATAAAATTTTCATACTGCTTGTCGGACCGCATCACGCCAATGGGCTTACCGGAACAGATCAATGTTCCGTTTTTTACTTTCCAGGTTTCCTTCGACGTGTTTACATCAATCCACCCATCGAGGTTTTTGCCATTGAAGAGCGGCCGGAATGAAAGATTTTCAGGAGCCTGCGCAAAGCTGATTTGCAGCGAGAGGGCGAAAGCCAGCAAGGCCGTCGCATAATGTTTTGAAAAAGTACTTTTCATCTGAATGATTACTTATGAGGTTTAGGATTGGGAAAGGCGCAATATCGCAATTCTTCAAATGCAGTAAACTATATTTGGATCCAGGTATATTGGTTAAAATAAATTTCTCACACTAAAATTTTTTAAAATGTTTAGAATGAAGCTCTTCTGCTTTTTCGCAGCACTTACAGCAGCCCTCGGCACAGTTCAGGTTTATGGCCAAGGCCAATCACAGATCAGTGCGGTTATCGACGTCGGCACCGGTTTCAGCGATGATAAATCCTGGGCACCCTCTGTATTATATTATGAGCAGATAGGTCTGAACCGCGTTCCGTGGTTCCGGCTTGGGCTGGGGATAAGAGCATGGGGTTATTATGCTAACCGGACCAATTTATATACAAAAACCGGCTCTCCGCAGGATTACCTGGAATACAGAAAAGTATCTGCCAATGGGTTAAGCTTTGTGGTTGGGGCAAACCTGCGATTTTGGAAAATAGATCTCGGCGTTAACACAGACCTTATAGGAGCATCTTTTGGATCAAAAAGAAAGGCTTTTTACGAAAAAACCACGACAACGCCGGGTGTTGGCGCACCTAATTACAATCAATGGTTATCAACCTCGCCGGTTATTTTCAATGCTGCGCCTTTATTTTTAGATAACTATAACGGACAGTCTGAGGCATACGCACGCATCTATCTGACCAGGGGAATCGGGCTTAAAATCGGATACTTATACGGGCATATTGCGTATCACACGCATAAGGCCGATGACCGCAAGGTGTTCCTGGACAATAAGCAACGCCGTGTTTCACAAAACTATGGCATGCCGTATGCTGCGCTGAGTTTTCCGCTGCAACATTAAGAGATGTATTAGCATCAAAGCGGCCTTGAATCCTCATGGCCGGTGAAATTTCACAAACATACTTGTTATTCAATTTGTTAAACTCTATATTTGCACTCCCATTTTGCGATGGGACTGTCTTGTTACAGTGTAATTTATTGAAAATCAATTAAATTTTTGTTAATCGTGGATACGTTAAGCTACAAAACCATCTCGGCGAACAAAAACACAGTGAACAAGGAGTGGGTTGTTGTGGATGCTCAGGATGCAATTTTAGGCCGTTTGGCAAGTGAAGTTGCGAAAATTATCAGAGGCAAGCACAAGGCAAATTACACTCCTCATGTGGACTGTGGTGATAATGTTATCATTATCAACGCCGATAAAATCAAGTTGACAGGTAAGAAAATGACCGACAAAATTTATGTTCGTCATACGGGTTACCCAGGAGGTCAGCGTTTTCAAACTCCTCGTGAGTTGCTCGAAAAACACCCAGGTCGTGTAATCGAGAAAGCCGTAAGAGGCATGCTTCCAAAGAACCGTTTGGGACGTCGTTTATTCACAAATCTGTTTGTTTATGCTGATGCAACACACCCGCACAGCGCTCAGCAACCAAAAGAAATCCAGTTGTAATTCATGGAAGTTATCAACACAATAGGTAGAAGAAAAACAGCCGTGGCCCGTATTTATATGACGCCCGGTAAAGGAGATATCAAAGTAAACGGTCGCGATTACAAAGAATACTTTCCATTTGAAGTTCACCAGATCGTTCTTCAGCAACCTTTTGCTGTGATCAGCGGAGGCAATGGTTATGATCTTAAAGTAAATGTAAGAGGCGGTGGAATTTCAGGACAGGCGGAAGCAATCCGTATGGCTGTTTCCCGCGCACTTTGCGAATACAACGGAGAATTCCGTGGCGCGTTGAAAAAAGAAGGATTCCTTACTCGTGACCCTCGTATGGTTGAACGTAAGAAATACGGTCGCGCTAAGGCTCGTAAGAGATTCCAGTTCTCGAAACGTTAATATTCAAATGTCCAGACAGTACTTATCGTGCCCGATGTGCTGTGCTGCGTAATTTTATTAAGACATTTTTTCAAAACATTAATCTGTAATGGCACAAATAGAATATAAAGAACTATTGGATGCAGGTGTACACTTTGGTCACCTTACCCGCAAGTGGGATCCACGTATGGCTCCATACATCTTCATGGAGAAGAACGGGATCCACATCATTGACCTGAACAAAACATTGAGCTGCATTAACGACGCTGAGGCTGCGTTGAAGCAAATCGTTCGTTCAGGACGTAAGATCATGTTTGTTGCTACTAAAAAACAAGCGCAGGAAATCGTAACGGAAGAGGCGAAACGCCTTAAAATGCCTTACGTAACTGATCGCTGGTTGGGTGGTATGCTTACAAACTTCGGCACAATTCGCAAGTCTTTGAAAAAAATGCAGACTCTTGAGAAGATGCTAAAAGACGAAACCACGGTTAGCAATATCGCGAAGAGAGAACGCCTGATGCTTACACGTGAAAAGGATAAATTGGAAAGAGTGTTAGGTGGTGTAGCTGACTTAACACGTCTTCCTGCTGCCCTTTTCATCGTTGATGTAAAACGCGAGCACATTGCCGTTTCAGAAGCAAAAAGATTGAACATCCCCATTTTTGCAATCTGCGACACCAACTCAAACCCGGAATTAGTTGATTTCCCAATCCCAAGCAATGACGATGCTTACAAAGCAATTTCATTGATCACTTTGGCGATCGGAAAAGCAATCGAAGAAGGTTTGATGGAACGCAAACAAGATAAAGACGATCAGCGCATGGTAGAGGAGGAAGAAGCGAAACGTCAGGTTGACAAAGGCAATGAAGAAACAGCTGCGGCTGCTCCTCGTGCTGAGGCGCCTGCTGAGACAAGCGTTGCTGCTGAAAGTGATGAAGAGTAATCAGGGCGATACGGAATAGGTTTCTGACCTTTCCTGTCTGAACAGATAAAGTAGCCCATAGCCTATTGCTATGGGCTACAGTTTTTTAAAATTCTACCGGATGCGGATTTGTTAATCGTTTTCTAACACAGCATTAACAGCCGTTTCCTTTCAAATCAGTAATAACCAATATTAAAAATAGATCATGGCAATTACCGCACAAGATGTAAACAAACTCCGCCAAATGACCGGCGCGGGCATGATGGATTGTAAAAAAGCACTTCAGGAAGCTGATGGCGATTTTGACAAAGCCGTTGATATTCTTCGTAAGCAAGGACAAAAAGTGGCAGCTAAACGTGCTGACAACGCAGTTTCAGAAGGAACAGTGGTTGTACAGATCAGCGCTGACGGAACAAATGGTAAATTGATCGCATTTGCTTGCGAAACTGAGCCCGTTTCTAATGTTGAAGATTTCAAAAATCTTGCACAAAGCATTTTGGACAAAGCCGTAGCAGATAACATTGCTGACAAAGACGCTTTGCTTTCTGCTACATTGCCTGACGGCCGTCCGGTTAGCGAGCACATCGTGGATCTGGTAGGTAAATTGGGAGAGAAACTTGAAATCACTGCTTACGAAAATGTAACAGCTGACAAAGTTGTTCCTTATATTCACTCCAACGGCAAATTGGGCGTTCTGGTAGCGTTCGAAGGCGTAAATGGAACAGATGTAAGCGAGCTTGGTAAAGACGTTGCGATGCAGATCGCTGCTATGAAGCCTATCGCTTTGGATAAAGACGAAGTGGATTCTGCAACTGTTGAGCGTGAAATCGAAGTAGGTAAAGAACAAGCAAGAGCAGAAGGTAAGCCAGAAGCAATGCTTGAGAAAATTGCACAAGGAAAATTGCAGAAGTTCTACAAAGACAACACATTGTTGAATCAGGAATTCGTAAAGGATTCTTCGTTAACAATTCGTCAGTTATTAGAAAAAACTGCTAAGGGCTTAACGGTAAAATCTTTCAAAAGAGTGTCAATCGGCGCTTAGAAAGCACTTCTTATAAAATAATGTTGACAACGCCTGGTATCTATTTGTATACCAGGCGTTGTTTTTTAATATTTACCAAAAATTAATTAATCCATTAATTTTTTGGACACGCGCTATACAGTGATTTAAATTAAGATGGTTGACAAATTCGCAAATTATGCACCGCATAATGTAACAGACGAGGAATTGGTTAAGCTTTTTCTGGAATCCGGGGAAAACCGATATTTTGAAAAACTTTACGACCGATATGTGCTGAAAGTATTCAAAAAATGCCTTTCACTTACGCGCGACGCCTCCAAGGCAGAAGACATTACCCACGACGTATTTCTTAAATTGGTATTTAAAATGAATACTTTTAAGAAAGGAGCAAAATTCTCCACCTGGCTCTACACTGTTACGTATAACCACTGCATGGATCTCATGCGATCCAACAGAAAAAAAGTGATCATTGTGCATGCAGAAGATGCGGATTGCATTGAGCACGTAGATCTGGACAGCGCTTTTACTACTGAGGAGGTCAATACTAAGATTCTAAAACAAGCGCTCGACAAATTACCTGCGGAGGAAAAAGCCTTACTATACATGAAGTATATGGATGACCGGAGCATCCGGCACATTGCAACAACGTCCCAAATAACAGAAAGTGCGGTTAAAATGAGGCTCTTACGCTCCCGTGAGAAGTTGAGAATTATCTATCTTGAAATATCATATGCAGTGAATTTCGGGCAGGAGTTATGAATTCTGGTAATCTATTGATTACTTACTGTTGCAATTTCTCTTCCTGTAAGCCTAGAGCTGAGGCTCTGCAATTTTTTACTAACCACATCTCAAATGAGCGGAACATTTTCACGCTATTTCTTCATTTTTCTTGTGTTTTTGATAACACTTCCCGGTTTAGCACAAACCGTAGACCTTAGTAATCCGCTTAATGCAGGAAAACTAAAGGTTCCTGGTGATACGGCGTGGAAAAAAATTGAATTCGGAGCTAATCTGAATCAGGGCTCTTTCAGTTCAAACTGGACCGGTGGTGGTGTTAATTCTATTGCATTAGGCTTGTTTTTCAATGCCCTTAATGAGAAGATTAAAGGGAAAAATGCCTGGCGGAATGACTTTCAATCGCAATATGGGATTGTAAGGAATAAAGGCCAGCAAAGCCGCAAGAATGTTGACCGCATATTTTTTGATACGAAATATAATAGGTCCATCGGTTCAAAGTGGAGCCTTTTTGCCAATGTTAACTTCCTCTCGCAATTTGGGGACGGATATAATTATTCCGCTGCGCCCGATTCCACGGATGCTAAAAAGAAGGTTTCCGGAATATTTTCTCCGGCATATGTGACAGAAGCCATCGGTATAGAATTTCGTCCTGCGTCTTATTTCTTTATTGATTTCGCGCCGGGCGCACTACGGCAGACCATCGTGCTGGATAAAAATCTGTACGTCAACACACCCGACCAGAATAATTATGGAGTGCCCATTGGAAAAAGTTTCAGGACCGAGGCTGCTTTGATACAAATCGTCGCGAACTTTGACAAAGACATTGCCAAGGACGTGAATTTAAAATTCAGATATCTGATGTTTTCCAGCTTCAAAAGACCTGGTAACATTGATAACCGGCTGGACGCAATGCTGACAGCGAAAATAAACAAGTATGTGAATGTTAACTTGGGAGCCATTATGCTTTATGATGACGACCAAAGCAACAAAGTGCAGTTTGCCCAGGCTTTAAGCATCGGATTTTTATACTCATTTTAATTCTTCCAACTAACCTCAACTTGTTATGCTCCAGGAGTTCAAAATTTTTATTGCTAAGGGAAATGTCCTTGATCTGGCCGTCGGTGTGGTCATTGGTGCTGCATTTGGAAAGATCACGACTTCCCTGGTCGAAGACATTATCAACCCGATTTTGGGTCTGATCATCGGCGGAGTGGATTTCACTCAGTTGAAAATCGTGTTAAAAGAAGCCGTGGGCGATACGCCCGAGGTGGCCGTTAAATACGGTAATTTCATCCAGGTTCTGATCCAGTTTATCATCATTGCATGGGTGATTTTCATGATCGTAAAACTCGCCAACAGGCTCAGGATTTCGGAGTCACTGGTCAAAAAAGAGTAGACAATTTTATATAAAAAATGAGAAAACGAGGCGCATTTAATGTGTCTCGTTTTTTATTTCTGGAAAAGATTTACCTTCGTGTTCAATGGTGTTTGTTCAACGTTTAAAAGAAGTCTTGTGCAAAAAAAGGTCGTTATTTTGGGTGGGGGAGAAAGTGGCACCGGCGCTGCAATCCTTGCCAAATCAAAAGGTTTTGACGTGTTTTTATCAGATCGTGGCCAATTGAACCAAAAATACATTGACGTCCTTGACCGCGAGCAGATTCCGTTTGAACAGGGAATGCATTCAGAATCAAGGGTTCTCGAAAGTGACCTCGTTATCAAAAGTCCCGGCATTCCCGATACGGTCGCGCTGATCGTTGCATTGAAGGAAAAAGGAATTCCTGTTATCTCGGAAATCGAGTTTGCTTCCCGCTATACCAATGCTAAGATAATCGCCATCACCGGCAGCAACGGTAAAACCACCACCACGCTGCTTACCTATCACCTTCTAAAAAATGCGGGACTCAATGTTGGCCTTGCGGGTAACATTGGAGACAGTTTTGCGTGGCAGGTTGCTGAAAAGGAATTCGATTATTATGTGCTGGAAATCAGTAGTTTTCAGTTAGATAATATTGAAAAGTTTCATCCGCAGATCGCTGTTCTGCTAAACATTACGCCCGATCACCTGGATCGGTATGGCTATGATTTTCAGAACTATATCAACTCAAAATTCAACATTGTCCAAAATCAGACTGCGGAAGATCATCTGATCTTTTTTAAAGATAGTGAGGTGATCGCGGCCGAGCTTTCCAAACACAACATTGATTCTCATCAGATCAAGGTATCGCTTGCCCATAAACCTGCGGAAGGCGCTTTCCTGCATGAAGGAAAATTGATTTCAAATGTTGCCAACGGCTCATTTGAACAGGTTTTTGATGAATTACCCATTAAAGGCCCACATAATGCAATCAATGCAATGTCCGCAATTGCCGTTGCGCAGCTCGTTGGCGTTAGTTCCGAGAAGATTTCAGAGGGCTTGAAATCCTTTACTAATGCGCCGCACAGGCTTGAACTAGTGGAAGTTATCAATGGTGTGACTTATATTAATGATTCAAAAGCAACCAATGTTGATTCTGTATTTTACGCATTGGGCAGTTTTGAAAAACCGATCATTTTAATTGCTGGCGGAGTGGACAAAGGCAATGATTATAGCCAGATAGAAGCGCTTGTACGTAATAAAGTGAAGGGTTTAGTAGTTCTTAGTAAAGATTCCGAAAAGTTGGAAAGATACTTTTCCGGAATTACTCCTCAAATATACATAACCCAGGACGTCCAGGATGCGGTAAATAAAGCGCAGCAGTGGAGTGTTTCAGGGGATATCGTACTTCTTTCTCCCGCCTGCGCAAGTTTTGATTTATTCAAAAATTACGAGGACCGGGGTGAAAAATTTAAAACTGCTGTAAGAAATCTTACCATTCATAATAACTAATAAGCATTACCGGTTACCATTATGGATTTCTTGCTCAAATCAAGAGAAGACACGCAAGCATGGTTCAGCAAAAATCTGAAAGGTGATCCCTGGATCTGGGGCATCTGCATTGTAATGCTGATGTGGAGCATTGTGGTGGTGTATAGCGCAAGTGTTAAGGACGCGTACAGCCAGATGGACGGAAACACCGAATACTATCTTTACAAACACGTCCTGTTGTGCTTTCTGTCGCTGATGGTCATGTATTTCGTCCATCGCATTCCCTATATCAAATTCGTTTACGTTACCCGGCTCGCGGTTTGGAGTTCGATATTACTTTTGATTTTCACAATGTTCTTCGGGACGTCGGTGAATGATGCAGCCCGCTGGATAGAAATTCCGGTCATAGGCCAGCGTTTTCAACCTTCGGAATGGGCGAAGGTGGCTTTGATTGCGCATTTATCATTGATCCTGGCCAGGCACATTAAAGGCGGCTGGAACACCAGAGAGCTTTTTACAGAGCCGCTGGCATTGGTAGGGATCGTTTGCGGACTGATTTTTACTAGCAATGTTTCTACGGCAGTAATGCTGGCGGGCATTTGCTTTCTTTTAATGTTTGTAGGCAAAGTCCCGCTGCATTATCTGTTTTTCACGGCATTAGGCCTCGTTTTCTTCGCAACCATCGCCATTTTACTTAATTCAACACAACGATCTGGAACAGCCCAAAACCGGATTTCTGCGTTTTTTGACAAAGACATTGTTGTATATCAATCCCAGCAATCCTACATGGCCATGGCCCGCGGCGGATTGTATGGAGAAGGCGTAGCAAAAAGCCGCCAGCGCCGCTTCCTGCCAGAGCCTCAGAAAGATTTCATTTTTGCTGTTGCCGTGGAAGAATACGGCACATTGGGCGGCACCATTCTGATTATTCTTTATCTCATTCTTTTATACCGGGGCTTAAAGGCCATTGAAGCGACCAAACGCCCGTTCGGCGGGTTGCTTTCCGCCGGTTTAACATTCATTGTCGTTAGCCAGGCATTCTCGGCTATGGCCGTAACAGTCGGACTGGTGCCGGTTACAGGGCAAACATTACCATTTTTTAGTCAGGGCGGAACGTCTTTGCTCTTCACCGGCATCGCAATGGGCATGATCCTGAGCGTAAGCCGCGGGGAAACAGTAGAAGAGAAAAAGATTTAAAATGTCAAAAAAGGTCATTATCAGCGGCGGCGGCACGGGCGGACACATTTATCCGGCCATTGCAATAGCCAATGCGTTACAAAAGAGAGATCCGGATCTCGAAGTGCTTTTTGTGGGAGCTTTGGGAAAAATGGAAATGGAAAAAGTGCCGCGTGCGGGTTACGAAATCGTTGGTTTACCCATTGCAGGTCTGAAGAGATCCTTGTCTCTGGATAATCTCCTGGTTCCGTTCAAACTTTTAAACAGCCTGTCCAAAGCAAAGCGCATTATTCAGGATTTTAAACCCGATGTTGCGGTAGGAGTGGGCGGTTTTGCGAGTGGTCCTCTGCTCATGATGGCGTCTCTGGCGGGCATCCCAACATTGATCCAGGAGCAGAATTCTTATGCAGGCATTACCAATAAGTTTTTAAGTAAAAAAGCGAAGAAAATCTGTGTGGCATATCCCGGCATGGAGGCCTTTTTCCCTGCTGAGAAGATCGCGCTGCTAGGCAATCCGGTAAGGAGTGACATTGTGGATGTTTCTGCCAGAAATAAGGAGGCGCTGGTCGAATTCGGTCTGGATGGTGGGCATAAGACCTTGTTTGTCATGGGCGGAAGCCTTGGCGCCAGATCTATTAATGAGAGTATAAATGCAGGCTTGCCTCAATTATTAGAAGCCGGTTATCAGGTTTTGTGGCAAACGGGAAGAAGTTACATTGATACGGCCAAGCAAACCATTGCAGGCCTTGGAACAGATAAGATAAAAGCTTTCGATTTCATATATACAATGGATCTGGCCTATGCGGTTGCCGATGTCGTGATTTCCAGAGCAGGCGCATTGTCTGTTTCTGAGCTATGTCTGGCTGCTAAACCGGCTATTCTGGTGCCATTTCCGGCCGCGGCCGAGGACCATCAGACGAAGAATGCATTGACATTGGTGGAGCAGGATGCGGCATTAATGATCAAAGATTCAGAAACAATGGAAAAGCTTGTCCCTCAGGCACTTCAATTGTTAAAGGATATTGCAAAACAGGACGGGTTGAAGCTAAACATCAGGAAGCTGGCCCGGCCCAATGCTGCTGACGACATTGCAGCGGAAGTTTTTAAATTAATTAAGTAAATAACCTCAGGAATTGATCTTATGTCGTCATCTATGACAAATTGGAAATACATATATTTTGTTGGAATCGGCGGAATTGGCATGAGCGCATTGGCAAGATGGTTTAAGGCCAATGGTTTCAATGTGGCAGGTTATGACAAGACAATGACAACATTAGTCCAAAAGCTCCAAGATGAGGACATTACCGTAACGCTTGAAGATGAAATCGGCACTATTCCAGCCGAATTCGCGGCAAATCCTGATGAAACGCTTGTGATCTACACGCCGGCAGTTCCGGTTCAGCATAAGCAAATGATCTATTTCCGGGATAATAACTTCCTGATTTTAAAGCGTTCGCAGGTTTTAGGATTGTTAACCAAAAATCTGAGGACAATTGGCGTTGCCGGAACGCACGGAAAAACAACAACTTCTTCGCTGGTAGCACACATATTGCGCCATGCGAAGGTAAACAGCACCGCGTTTCTTGGGGGAATCACTCAAAATTATGGGACAAATCTCCTCCTCAATGAGCCAACAGACAACCTGGAAGAAATTTTTTGTGTAGTTGAAGCCGACGAATTTGACAGGTCATTTCTGACATTATTTCCTGAAATCGCCATTGTTACTTCCACTGACGCGGATCATCTGGACATTTATGGAAAGCATGAAAATGTGCTCGAATCGTTCCGGGATTATGTAAGCCAGATTGACGACAATGGCGTGCTTTTTATGCGTGAAGGATTGGAGCTGGCTTCATCGACAAAAGCGACAGTGCTGACCTATTCGCTCAATTCAGGAGATTATCATTCGGCAAACATTCATATTGAAAACGCGCGTTTTGTTTTTGACCTCATCCATCCTGACGGCACGATCGAAGGAATTGCGATGAAGATCCCGGGTTACCATAACATTGAAAATTCAGTTGCAGCCAGCGCGGTGGCTTTGCATGTGGGTGTGGATCCGGAAAAAATCAAAGAAGCACTCGAAAATTATGGCGGCGTAAAACGGCGCTTCGAATATCAGCTTGAAGAGGATGGACACATTTACATTGACGATTACGCGCACCATCCGACGGAAATCGAAGCGTTTCTTTCATCTGTAAAGGGCCTGTATCCGGGAAGACATGTAACGGCAATTTTCCAGCCGCACCTGTTCACCCGCACACGCGATTTTGCGGACGGATTTGCCGAGAGCCTCTCGGTGGCCGATCGGCTTCTCCTGCTGGAAATTTATCCGGCGAGGGAGCAGCCTATAGAAGGAGTGAATTCGGGAATGCTGATGGAAAAGATCACTGCAAAGGAGAAACAACTTATCACTAAAGATAAAGTTTTGAACGTTTTAGCTGATTTAAATACGGATATTGTGGTGACAATAGGGGCCGGAGACATTGATACATTGGTTGAACCGATCAGGAACTTGCTGAAAAATTCAATTGTGAATAATTAGTCAAAGCATTTTTAATATTACTAAGATGTTACGTAAATTTGACTATCCATGGCTTTTGTTAAAACGTAGTTTATGGCTCATTTTGCCAATAGCCGGGATAGGCATGGCAGAAAATAAGCTTGGTAATCAGCGTTGTACAAATCTTGTGATATCCATTGAAGGAGATTCGGGAGCAAGGTTCCTTAATCAGATGGATGTACGCATGCTGGTAACTGAAAATGGAGCAGATCCGCTGTTAGGCAGCAGGTTAAGTGACGTTGCACTCAATGATTTAGAGCATCGGGTGCGCAGGAACAAACTGATCAGGAAGTGTCAGGTTTATCGTGACTTGAAAGGGAATGTGGTGGTAGAAGTGGAGCAGGAACGGCCGCTGGCAAGATGGATCAACACTTCTGAAAATGGCGAAATGCGCAATTCATCTGGTTACTATATCAGTGATGAAGGCGTTTTTTTTCCGTTATCGGATAGTTATTCGGCCAGGACATTGCTGGTTTCCGGTTCATTTTTCAATGATCCTGAAAAATTAAAGACAACCAAGGGGGCTTCATTGATGGAGCTTTTGCGCTTTTTAAATGCGGATCCCTTTTGGAAAGCACAGGTAGCACAGCTGGACGCTGACAAAGATGGTGAAATTCATATGATGACGGTCCTGGGTGACCAGCGCATTGAGTTTGGATCGGCAGAAAATTATGAATCCAAATTCGATAAGCTCAAAATGTTCTATAACAAGATATTGAGCCAGGACTGGAGCAGGTATAAAAAAATTAGTATTAAGTTTCAGAATCAAATAGTTTGTGAATAATAATTCACCATCAGCATGGCACACGAAAAAATTGTAGTAGGCGTAGATATTGGGAGCACGAAAATTACCGTGGTTGCTGCACAGGGAGCCGCGTCGGGCTCTCGTCAAAACAATATTGAAATTTTAGGTTTTAGCGAAGTCCCTGTTCCCAAAGGTGCAGTTGTAAACGGAGCCGTTGAAAATATAAAACAAGTTGGGACCGCAGTTCGTGAAGCACTCGCGGAAGCATCTTCCCGCTCGGACCTGGACATTGCGGTGGTGAATGTTAGTTTTGGCGGCACGCAGGTAAAGGTAAGTCAGCATAATGATGGCGTGATCCGGCCTTCGGCGTCTTCCGGCGAAGAGGTAACGCAAAGAGATGTGGATCAGCTTGTTGACGATATGTACAGGGCTAAAATCGAGCCTAATTACGACGTTCTGCATGTTTTACCCATGGAGTTTGTGGTTGACAACTCTATGAATGTGCGTGAGCCAGTAGGCAGGACGGGTATTAAACTGGGCGGTAACTTCCTGATTATCTCGGCAAACAGTCAGTCTGTTCTGCGTACGAAAAAGAGTCTGGCAGATGCAGACCATAATTTGAAATGCGACAAGATGGTTTTTGCGCCGTTGGCTACCAGTCTTGCGGTTTTAACAGACAATGAAACAAAAGCCGGCATTGCGCTGGTGGATATCGGGGACCATACGACGGACCTGGTAATATATCATGATAGCATTGTACGCCACATTGCTACTTTCCCGATTGGCGGCAGGCATATTACGAATGACCTCGCAACAGGTTGCGGCATTCAGGTTGAGAATGCAGAACGATTGAAACAGGAATACGGCGTAGCTATTGCTGCCGACGTTCCGTTAAACATTGAAATCCTGGTTAACTTCCTGGCCGGACGTGCTCCAAAGCAGGTTTTAAAGAAAAATGTAGCATTGATCATTGAAGAGCGATTGAAGGAGATCGCAGCGATGGTTTATGCAGAAATTATCAAATCAGGATATCTGGATAAGCTTATCGGTGGAATAGTGCTCACCGGCGGGTCTGCGAATATTGATGAGATTGAAAAACTCTTTGAGAAAGTAACAAACATGTCAGTCCGGGTGGGTTATCCCGAAAACCTGGAAAGAACCGCCAAAGCAGATGCGGTCAGCAATTCTTCATACAGCACAGCGATCGGTCTGGCCTGGGCCGGACTTCGTAATATAGATCCCCGGGTAAAATCGGTCTGCAAGCCTACGACTTCATTTAACACAGGCACTGTTGTGCAGCGTGAGAAAGTAAAGGAAATTCCGCCTAAGGAAGAGCCGGGTAAGAAAGTCGGGACTTTTTGGGATAGCTTTAACAGCATTATCCGCAAAAAAGATGATGGTCTGAGTGACTATTGAAAACAAAGCATAAACGCATTCAATCTCCGAAAATATGAATAAAAGCTTGTTGCAATCTTTAGACCAGGACTACATTGTGAACGAAATAATTAAAGACCAGCCCACCGGCGAACACCAGGCAGAGCCAGCCATTATCAAGGTGATCGGTGTTGGAGGTGGAGGAAGCAATGCGGTCAACTACATGTTTGAGAGAAAGATCAAGGATGTAGAATTTGCAGTGTGTAATACCGACCGCCAGGCGCTTGCTAACAGCCCGGTGCCCGTAAAAATCCAGCTTGGTGCAACATTAACGCAAGGCTTGGGAGCCGGAACGGATGCTACCAAAGGCAAGGAAGCTGCGTTGGAAACGATTGAAGAAATTAAAAGCCTGCTCGGCGGATCAACCCAAATGGTGTTTATCACAGCGGGTATGGGTGGTGGAACAGGAACAGGCGCCGCACCGGTGATTGCACAGCTTGCAAAGGAAATGGGCAAGCTTACAGTGGCGGTAGTAACTGCGCCTTACACCTGGGAAGGACTTGATAAAAAGGAACAGGCACTCGAAGGGATTGAGCAATTAAAGGAGTTCAGTGACACGGTGCTGGTGGTTTTGAATGACAAGCTGGAAGAGCTTTATGAGGACATGACCCTGACACAGGCATTCGCCGAGGCAGACGGCATTCTTCTTAATGCTGTAAAAAGTATTTCTGAGATCATCACGACAAACGGAAATATCAACACGGATTTTAAAGATGTTGAGAAAGTCCTTAAGAATGCAGGCCAGTCGGTAATGGGAACCTCTGAGGCGACCGGAGCTGATCGTGCTTCGATGGCCATTAAGGAAGCGCTGGATTCGCCGCTTTTAAATGACAGGGATATCCGCGGAGCAAAACGCATCCTGGTAACGCTTGCTACAAGCAAGAAAAAGGAAGCGACCATGAAGGAGCAGCGCGAAATCTGGCGTTATGTGCTTTCACAAGTGGGTGGAGAAGCGCGGATGTTCAAGCTGGGAACCATTACAGATGATTCTTTGGGTGATAAATTACGCGTGACGATTGTTGCAGCAGGATTTGATAGCATAGAGTCACCTATCCCGGGAATTGAGCTTAGAAACGGCGTTAAATCCAAAACACCGGATGCCAAGCCTGTTATAGAAGAAATTAAAGCGCCCGAATACGAAACAGAACTGGTCGTGACGAGCGAGCTGGAAGAAAGCACGCCAACCGGCCCGATCGATCTGATCATCGACCGTGAAATTGTACCAAGCGGATTTGCTCAGTTGCCGATCACAGATGTTGAAGGCAATAGTGACTGGGACAATGAAGAAATTGGAAAACTGGATGTAATGATCGCTTCGTTCAAAGACGGCCTGGTTAAATTCGGGGATCTCGAAGGCCCCGCGTTCCGCCGGAGCCGCGTGGAGCTCTGGAAACGCCCCACAGTTCCAGCGACCGAAATGGAGCAGCACTGGTTGAAATAATTAAGGACAAAAAAGGGAGCAAACGCTCCCTTTTTTGCTTAGAAATGGATCATTTGCCCGGCTTGAAGTTCCAGTAGTTCTTTGTACAACGCATTTGATATTACATTGTCATGATAATGTGAGCGGATCTGCCCTAACTTCACCCGTAATGCCAATGTGTTCATGCCCAGATAACTGAATACATCATTCAGATGGCTCAATGCTAATGCAGCTCCTTGCATATTGGAAGATAAGCCCACCAGTGCGGCCTTCTTATTGGTAAAGCTGTTGGGATAAGGCAGCCCGTCGATAAACGCTTTGAGAACGCCGGGATAGGAACCATTGTACTCGGGAACGATAAAGATAAATTTGTCCGTTTGTTCCAGCAGGGATTTGAGATTATTAAAATCTGAGTTTTTCCCTGAATTTTCGTACATCGCCGACACGGTGAAATCATGCGGCAGGTTTATCAGATCAAGGATTGTACTGGGAACATTGAGCTTATTGAATATTTCCTGATAATAGTCCGCTATTTTTCGTGACATGGAGTTGGGCCTGTTAGTGCCTACAATGATCACGATAGGAGAAGAAGTTGTTGTCATGAATGTAAAGTAAAGAGGCGGATGTCGCCTGTATGTTGCCCCTTAATGGGCTGATTTAGTAACAAATTAAGGACAAAATTGTTCAAGATAGTGCCTTAAACAGCTTATCAATGTAATGTTGCGGCATAGTTCGTTTTACTATGCATGACATTTATTGCTATCTTTGAGGCCAACATTCATCATGAAAAGCAGTTAAAAATCTGATATTCAGATTTTTAAAATTAACTCACGTAATAGTATGTCCTGGTTTATTCGTAAAGAGAAAGGTATTAATACACCCACCGAAATGAAGCGTGAAGCTCCTGACGGTTTATGGTACCAGTGTTCTAATTGTAAAAAAATTACGCCTACCAGAGAGCATAAGCAGAATGCGTTCACTTGTCCGCATTGCAATTATCACGAAAAGGTGGGTTCTGATGTTTATTTCAACCTGTTATTCGATGATAATGAGTTTATAGAGCTCGACGAAAATCTCATGTCGGGCGACCCGCTTCATTTTGTTGATACAAAAGCTTACCCCGACCGCATTAAGTCCACAATGCAGAAAACGGGTTTAAAAGATGCGGTCAGGACAGGTCACGGCAAGATGAATGAGCTGGACATTGTGATCGCTTGTATGGATTTCAATTTCATTGGCGGATCTATGGGTTCGGTTGTGGGGGAGAAGATCGCCCGTGCGATTACATATGCATTGGAGCACAAGCACCCGTTCCTGATGATCTCAAAATCGGGTGGAGCGCGGATGATGGAAGCTGGATTTTCACTGATGCAAATGGCAAAGACTTCTGCTCGTTTGGCACAACTATCGGAAGCAAAAATTCCATATATATCACTTTTGACGGATCCTACAACGGGCGGTGTTACTGCATCCTACGCAATGTTGGGCGACTTCAACATTTCAGAACCAGAAGCGTTGATCGGTTTTGCAGGCCCGCGCGTAATTCGTGAAACCATTGGTAAAGATTTGCCAAAAGGATTTCAAAGCGCTGAATTTGTTCTGGAACACGGCTTCCTGGATTTCATTGTGGACCGCAAAGACCTGAAAGATAAATTAACCAGCCTGCTTACCATGCTTCGTTGATATGCGTTTGATTTCCCATCCGGTCCTTTGCAATTACTACGTGACTTATCGCTGCAATGCATCATGTGGTTTCTGCGACATTTGGGAAAAGCCTTCGCCCTACATTACGGTTGAGAATTTAAGAGAAAATTTAAGGGATCTGAAAAAGCTGGGCGTTAAGGTCATCGACTTTACCGGCGGCGAACCACTGCTTCACCGGCAGCTGGATGTGCTCTTAAAAGAAGCCAAAGACTACGGCATGATCACTACGGTGACCAGCAACGGACTACTTTATCCAAAACAAGCGGAAAAGCTCCGTGGCCTCATTGATATGCTCCACTTCTCGCTCGATTCCCCGGACCGCGATGAGCATGATAAATCGAGAAATGTGAAGTGCTTTGATAAGGTGATGGAATCCATAGCGATCGCTAAATCACTAGGCGAACGCCCGGACATTATCTTTACGGTTTTTGAAAATAATGTTAATCAAATCCGGCAGCTTTGGGAAGAAGTTTGTTTACCCAATGATCTGATTCTGATCTTAAACCCTGTTTTTGAATACAACAATGTCGGCTCAAATCTTTCGAAAGAAACATTGAACGAGCTGACATGGTGGGGAAAACAGAAGAACATTTACCTTAACGAAGCATTCATCCAATTGCGGCTCGATGGCGGAAACCACGTCGAAGATCCGGTGTGCAAAGCGGCCAGCACAACTATTGTCATCTCTCCCGAAAACAAGCTCGTTTTGCCCTGTTATCATTTGGGCCTGAAAGATTTTCCTATCGAAGGAAATCTCTTCGATCTCTATCATTCCGACGAAGTCCAAAAGCTCGTAGCATTGGAAGGCAAATTACCGGCATGCGAAAGCTGCGCAATCAATTGCTATATGCAGCCCTCATTTGCCGTGGAAATGAATAAATACTGGTGGAAAGCGCTTCCCAGCACCATTAAGTATAACCGCATTAAAGGGACCTGGAAGCAGATGGTGCGGTTTTAGTTTATAAGCAGCCTTCTTTTCTTCGCGTGTCTGTTATGGAGGTTATTTTCCAGGTATTAGCGATTTTTATCAATGTGAAAACATTCACGCCGCAATGTGAGAATTTCTCCCCCAGGAAGAATTTATAAGGAGCCCACACAATGGCCATTGGCCCATCTACTGAAATGTTCACTTTATAAATCTGCTCATCCCACTTTTCTGAATGTGGTTTACCCACGGCTTTAACAAATCCGTCGATTGAGCTTTTCTTAATCGCAATGGAATCCTTTGGATTTTCCGGCACCGACATCATTGTGCTGCCTAGCGCAAAGGCATTTCGCACTTTCGTTGAGTCTCCTTCGCGCATTCCGTCAAACAATGCATTTACAGTGCTCATAATGCGAGGATCATATTCCTGGCTGAATGCGCTGTTTGCAAAGAAAAACATTGAGATCATCGTCAGGACGAATCTCAGACGGTTCATGTGTGCATGCTTTTTCATTAATTGGTATAGTTTTAACAAAAGCTTAATTTTGAGCCCCTTTTGAATTTGAGAATTAATATGTCTGAAAAAATAGTTAAAAAAGTAGATATAAAAAACCGCAAGGCCTCCTTCGAATATTTCTTCCTGGAAGAGTTTACGACCGGAATGGTGCTGACCGGAACAGAGATAAAGTCGATCCGGCAAGGCAAAGTGAATTTCCAGGATGCATACTGTCTGTTTATGGACGGAGAGCTTTATATCAGGAGCCTGCACATTTCCCCTTATACGGAAGGGACACATTACAATCACGACCCAATGCGTGACCGTAAATTACTCATTACCAAGAGAGAACGCCGGAAGTTGAATGAGAATCTGAAAGATCAGGGCTTAACGATCATTCCGGTAAGGCTTTTTACCAGCGAGCGCGGGCTGGCGAAGTTGCACATTGCTTTGGCCAAAGGTAAAAAGTTGTACGACAAGCGCGATTCCATCAAAGAAAAGGACATGAAGCGCGAAACGGATCGCATGAATCTTTAGGTAACTATCCTTTACTCTAAAAACAGCTAAATGGGTGATACAGGGCATCTTCTGCAAATTATTTTTTCACAATAATTGAATTTGCGGGCGCGTTTTGTAAGGTAAAAATTCCTATATTGTCGGAATTAAATACCTCTAGGGCTCATGGGTAAAGTACTGGTTCTTAATCAAGATTATAGTGCGTTAAGTGTTTGCACCGTTCCAAAGGCGTTTTTATTAGTCTACATGAACAAGGCCGAAATGCTGGCCGAATCGCCGAGACATTATCTCCGAACGGTCAACGATCAGTTTCCCATGCCCGTTGTCATCCGCCTCAACCGCTACATTCATATTCCATACAGAGGTGTCGTCATGACGAGGCAAAACCTTTTCAAGCGGGACAGTAACCGGTGCCAATATTGCGGAACACACGATAATCTCACACTAGACCACGTTATTCCCAAATCCAGAGGTGGCAAAACCACCTGGGATAACCTCGCCACTGCCTGCAAGCGCTGCAATTCAAGAAAAGGAGACCATACACCGGAAGAAGTAGGCATGCCACTTCGCCAGCGCCCTTTCCGTCCTTCGTTTTTAATGTTCATCAGGGATTTTTCCGGTTTGGCTGATGCAGAATGGCTTCCGTATCTGGGTGTTAAGGAAAGATCATATTAATTTATAGCCTGAATTTTCCCTTCCGAGAGCTTCAATTCTTCTCGTCTATCATTGATTTCAAAAAAATCCACTCTTACTAGGGATTTTATTTTGAATAATGCGTACTTTTGCGCTCTATTTTTTCAAAAAATACTTGTTTAACTAATTTTCAGCTATTTAGCTCGGAAGCTGATGTACACAGAGCAATAATTCCTATTTATGTCTAAGGAAAATCAACATCAACCTCTTCCTGATTTCGATTGGGATAAAGCAGCAGACAAAGGTTTCGGTACGGGTTATTCAACTGCTGACCGCGATCGTTTCGAACAAATGTATGAGACTACCATTTCTCCTGTTCAGGAAAAGGAAGTAGTAAAAGGTATTGTAGTAGGTATTACAGACCGTGAAGTGATCCTTAACATCGGTTTCAAATCTGATGGTATCGTATCTTCAAATGAATTCCGCGATTTGCCAGGAATGAAAATTGGCGACGAAGTGGAAGTTTACGTAGAAAACCAGGAAGACGCACAGGGTCAGCTTGTTCTTTCACGCAAAAAAGCAAAAGTTATTACTGCATGGGATAACATTCAGAAATCGTTTGACGAGGATGTGGTTATCGATGCTAACGTGAAGAGAAGAACTAAGGGTGGTCTTATTGTTGATATATTCGGCATCGAGGCTTTCTTGCCAGGTTCACAAATCGATGTTAAGCCTATCCGCGATTTCGACATTTTTGTTGGAAAGCGTATGGAGGTTAAAGTTGTTAAGATTAACTACGCAAATGATAACGTAGTTGTATCTCACAAAATATTGATCGAAAAAGATCTTGAAGCACAGCGTCAGCAAATCCTGAACAACCTTGAAAAAGGTCAGGTTCTGGAAGGCGTTATCAAGAACATGACAAACTTTGGTGTGTTCATTGACCTTGGTGGTGTAGATGGTCTTCTTCACATTACTGATATTTCATGGGGCCGTATCAACCACCCATCTGACCTGCTTGCGCTGGATCAGAAATTGAACGTGGTTGTGTTGGATTTCGACGAAGAGAAAAAACGTATTTCTCTTGGCTTGAAACAACTTCAGTCTCACCCATGGGATTCTCTTGCAGAAGAAATGCAGGTTGGATCAAAAGTTACAGGACGTATTGTTAATGTTGCTGATTACGGCGCATTCCTTGAAATCAAACCAGGTGTTGAAGGTTTGATCCACGTTTCTGAAATGTCATGGTCTCAGCACCTGCGCAATCCTCAGGAATTCATGAACGTAAATGACGAAATCAGTGCAGTAGTATTGACACTGGATCGTAACGAGCGTAAAATGTCTCTTGGTATTAAGCAATTGACTGAGGATCCTTGGACACAAGCTTCGTTGAAAGACAAGTATGCAATCGGAACACGTCACAAAGGAGTAGTTCGCAACCTTACTAACTTTGGCTTGTTCATCGAGCTAGAAGAAGGTATCGACGGTCTTGTTCACGTTTCTGACCTTTCATGGACTAAGAAAATCAAACATCCTTCTGACTTCGTGAAAGTAAATGACGAGCTTGAAGTTGTTGTTCTTGAACTGGATGCGGACAACCGTCGTCTGGCTCTTGGCCACAAACAACTTGAAGAAAACCCATGGGATACTTTCGAAAGCATCTTTGAAGTGGGTTCTGTTCATAAATCTACAATTGTTGCAAAAGGTGATAAATTCGCAACCCTTGAACTTCCTTACGGAATCGAAGGCGTTTCGGCTATCAAAAACCTGACGAAAGAAGATGGTACAGTGGCAGAAGTAGGTGAAAGCCTTGACTTCACTGTTCTTGAATTCCTGAAAGACGAAAAGAAAATCGTTCTTACGCATTCCAAAGTAACGAAAGCAGCGCCTGCTCCTGAGGAGAAAAAAGAAGACCGTCCTGCAAAGGCACAATCTTCTGCTCCTGCGAAAAGCGCTCCTTCTTCGGACTCAACAAAAGAAGGTGAGAAATCAACTTTCGGAGACCTGAGCGTTCTTTCAGCATTGAAAGAACAAATGGAAGAAAGCGAAAAGAAAGGAAAAAAGTAAACAATAGTGCGGAGTAGCCAATTTTTTTGATACTTTTGCACCCGGATTAGCTGCCAGCGAGAGCAGCAGCTAATCCAAATTGGTTCCGTGGCCGAGTGGCTAGGCAGAGGTCTGCAAAACCTCGTACAGCGGTTCGAATCCGCTCGGAACCTCCCGTGCCTTGATGAAATTGGCACACAAATTTATAGTAGAAAAATGCCATTTGTTTGAAACCTCGAAGCTGGTTTCCAAATGGCATTTTTTATTGCTAAGTATCTGAAAATCAACGAAAAATTCCATCACTCAGTCATCCAAAATATGTGTACAAATTAGACAAATTATAAATAAGATAGGTGCCCAAAATATCCCTTAAATACTTTTGTGGATAAAAAATCGTGAACTAGTTTTGTCTGTTGAAGAATAATGAATAGTTGATTATGAATATACCATTCCGAAAGGACGCTAAGTTTTGTTCCTTCTTTAGTTACTCAAAAACATTTATAGCTGCCATCGCCGTGGCTATATTATTAAGTGTACCAAGCTTAATATATGCTCAGGACAGCACTGCTGCTGCGGGAGCTGCACCGGCTGCCGGTGCGCCAGCTGGCGGCGGAGATGCTGCCAAAGGCGAGACGCTTTTCAAAAATAACTGCGCGCAATGCCACGCCGTTACGGATGAACGTGTAGTTGGTCCGGGTCTTAAAGGAGTGAGCGGACGTCATGACTTTGCATGGCTTTCAAAATGGGTTCGCAATTCCCAGGCTGTCATCGCTTCCGGAGATCCTTATGCCGTTAAGATCTACAACGAGTATTCGAAAGCGCAAATGACAAGCTTTCCTAACTTATCAGACGATGATATAAAAGGAATCTTCGCTTATATTGATCAAGCTGGAACCGCTGCTCCTGCGGCTGCCGGAGCTCCTGCTGCTGGTGGCGCTGCTGCCGGTGGTGCTTCTTCACAAGGCGATGGTCCTTCTGATTTGTTTGTGATTGTGCTTGCGGCACTTGTAGTGGTAATGCTTCTGGTGCTTGGAGTTCTTTTAGTAATTGTATCATTGCTTTCCAAAGCAGTGAGCGGCGAGCCGGGAACAACGGTTGAAAAAGGGGATTTTATGAGTCGCCTGGGCAACTCGCTGAAAAGAATCGCTTCTGATCCTGCCATTCGTTCTGCTACTATCTGGATCTTTGTTCTGCTTGTTTTAAAAGCAACATTGGACGGTGCGTATAGTGTAGGTGTGCAACAAGGTTACGCACCAAAACAACCGATTTCATTCTCTCACAAGTTGCATGCAGGTGAATACAAGATTGACTGTAACTATTGCCATACCGGCGTAAACCGCGGTAAATCGGCACATATTCCTTCTGCTAACATTTGTATGAACTGCCACGGCGTCATCAAAAAGGAATCACCTGAAATTCAGAAAATTTATACTTCTATTGAAAACAACCAGCCTATCGAATGGGTAAGGGTGCATAACCTTCCTGATCTGGCCTATTTCAATCACGCTCAGCACGTTAACGTCGGCGGACTTGAATGCCAGAACTGTCACGGAGAGGTTGAGAAAATGGAAGTGATCCAGCAACGCTCATCCTTAACAATGGGATGGTGTATCGACTGTCACCGTAAAACGGAGGTTAATACAAAAGACAACAAGTACTACGATAAGTTGGTACAGCTGCATGCTGGTGAAAGCAAAGAAGCATTGAAAGTTGCTGATATAGGTGGGTTGGAATGTTCTAAATGCCACTATTAATCAAAACAATATTACCTGATACAACTCATTTGTATTGAATAGTTTTATGGAAAATACTAATAAAAGATACTGGCGGGGACTAGAAGAGCTGCGGAACGACGAGAAATTTGTAAAAGAAGCGCGTTCTGAGTTTTCCGACGGTCCGACCGAAAACCAATACGAAAGTTTGGTAGATGGAGCCGGAACCCACCGCCGAGATTTTTTGAAAGTGCTGGGTTTTGGAATGGCTGCAGTATCATTGGCAGCTTGCGAAGCACCTGTAAAGAAAGCAATACCGTACGTTAATAAGCCTGAGGGCGAATTCCCAACCATAGCCAACTGGTACGCATCGACATACGCGGAAGGTGGCGATTACGCAAGTATTCTCGTTAAGACACGCGAAGGGCGCCCTGTTAAAATTGAAAGCAATTCACTTTCCAAAACATCTTTTGGTGTCAGCGCCCGCGCTCACGCTTCGCTTTTGGGATTATATGATAACGAAAAGTTAAAAGGCCCTAAAAAGGGTTCAGATACAAAAATTAGCTGGGATGCAGTTGATAAAGAGATCTTAGATCAACTTACTAAAATTTCAGCACAAGGCGGAGCGATCAGAATTCTTTCTTCTACGATTCTGAGCCCTTCTACAAAGTCGGTTATTGCCGATTTCACCACGAAATATCCTACGACTACGCATGTCATGTACGACGCTAACTCGTCGTCAGCGATTTTGAAAGGAAATGAGCTTTCATTTGGCAAAGCAGTTTTCCCATCTTATGATTTCAGCAAAGCAAAGGTTATCGTAGGCATTGACGCTGATTTCCTTGGAACCTGGGTTTCACCGGATACATTCTCGGCTCAGTTTGCAGAAACACGTAGACTAGGCAGTGACAAAGAAGGCAAGAAAGAAATGTCCCGTCATTACCAGTTTGAAGCGATTCTTTCTGTAACGGGTTCAAACTCAGATTATCGTACAGCAGTTAAGCCATCACAACTTGGTTTGGTGGCAGCTGCTCTTTATAATAAAGTAGCCGCCAAATTAGGTGGATCGCCTATTTCAACGGCTGCAATCGATGTTCCTAATCTTGATAAAGCAGCAGCTGATTTAGTAGCTGCAAAAGGACAGGCATTGGTTGTAAGTGGTATCAATGATGCATCTGTTCAAGTAGTTATCAATGCTTTGAACGGCTTGCTTGGAAGCTACGGAACGACCATTAACCTGGATAAGCCTGCTAATTATCGTCAAGGAAATGACGTGGCGATGAACAGTCTTGTTGACGAAGTGAAAGGCGGAAAAGTTGCGGCATTGATTTTATTTGGTGCTAATCCGGTTTACGATCACCCTCGCGGTGCAGAATTGGCAGCAGCTTTACCACAAGTTTCACTGAGCGTTTCATTTAATGACCGCGCGGACGAAACATCTTCATTGTTAAAATACATTTGTCCAGCTCCACATTACCTGGAATCCTGGAATGATGCAGAGCCGGTTGCAGGATCTTACAGCCTTGGTCAGCCTGCTATCAGCATGATTTTCAGCACACGTCAGGCGCAAGTTAGCTTACTGAAATGGGCTGGACTGCCAACTGACTATCACGAATATGTTAAGGCATATTGGAAAAAGAATGTTTACACGCAAGGTGGAACGGGAGATTTCGAAAAATTCTGGATTAAGTCCCTTCATGACGGTGTGTATGACGTGCCTGCAACTACGGCAGCTACGGGAGCAACATTCTCAGGAGATTTGAGTGCAGCAGCAGCAGGAATTGCTAAAAAATATAAAGCTTCTACTTCCGGAATAGAACTTGCCTTGTTCGAAAATGTCGGTCTTGGTAACGGATTTGCAGCAAATAACCCATGGCTTCAGGAGTTACCTGAGCCGGTTACCAAAGCATGCTGGGATAACCACGCATGTGTTTCCCAGAAGACAGCGGCAGATCTTAGCCTTGCACAGGGAGATGTGGTAAAAGTGGATATTAAAGGTAAAGCGGTTGAAGTACCAGTTATCATTCAGCCAGGTCTGGCCAACGGCACAGTTGCTATTGCAATTGGATTTGGTCGTGAAAAAGCAGGAAAATCTGCGAATGGAGTTGGAAAGAATGTTTATCCGCTTGCAGCATTCGCTGACGGTTATCTGACATTCGCTCCTGGTGAAGTAACTGTTTCTAAAACAGGTGATACAAGAGAAATAGCTCAGACTCAGACACACAATACGGTGATGAACCGTAAGTCGGTTCTTCAAGAGACTGTTTTGGCTCATTTCCAGAAAGATCCGATGGCGGGCCGGTTTGTTCCGAAAATCCCGACATCAGATGGCGTAGTAGATGCGACTGATCTGTCTCTTTGGAATGGACATAAATATAAAAACCATTCATGGGGAATGGTCATTGACCTGAACACATGCTTTGGCTGCGGCTCATGCGTGGTTAGCTGCCAGGCTGAAAACAACATTCCGGTTGTAGGACGTCAGGAAGTAATCAATGCGCGTGAAATGCACTGGCTGCGTATCGATCGCTATTACAGCAGTGATGCAGACGTTGAAGATTTGAGAGGATTGGAAATCGCTTCTGAAAATCCGGAAGTTACATTCCAGCCGATGCTTTGCCAGCACTGTAATAATGCGCCATGCGAAACGGTTTGTCCTGTTTTGGCTACTACGCACAGTTCAGAAGGGCTTAATCAAATGACTTACAACCGTTGCGTTGGTACAAGATATTGTGCGAATAACTGCCCATATAAAGTACGTCGTTTCAACTGGTTCAAATATTTTGATAACGAAAACTTTGATTACCACTTCAACAATGATCTTGGTAAAATGGTGATCAACCCTGATGTTACTGTACGTTCGAGGGGAGTTATTGAAAAATGCTCAATGTGTGTTCACAGAATCCAGGAAGCGAAACTGACTGCTAAGAAAGAGAGAAGACGAATCGTAGATGGAGAGGTAAATGTGGCTTGTGCTTCGTCTTGCCCGACCAACGCGATCACTTTCGGAGACATGAACGATCCAGAGAGCAGAATTTCGAAATTGCTTGAAGTTGAGAAGGAAGGCCGCGCATTCCACATGCTGGAAGAGATCAATGTTCGTCCACAAATCTCTTATTTAACCAAGGTTCGTAACAAAGACGCTGCTGCGAAGGCTCCTGAAAAAAAGGAACACGCTTAATTTGAAAATAGAGTTTTAGAAGATTAAATCATTATAAATTATAGTAGTATGCATGTTACTTCACCTGTAAGAGAACCGCTGATTCAAGGTGGGAAAACGTACGCAGACGTAACGGAAGACATATGTCGGCATGTTGAAGGAGCTCCAACCAAGGAATGGAAAATTGCTTTTGGGCTTTCTCTGATTGTTTTGGCTTATGGATCGGTTTGTCTTGCATGGACTTGGTGGGAAGGGCTTGGCGTATGGGGTCTTAACAAGACAGTGGGCTGGGCATGGGATATCACTAACTTCGTTTGGTGGGTTGGTATCGGTCACGCCGGAACGCTGATCTCCGCGATCTTGCTTTTGTTCCGTCAGAAATGGAGAACATCTATCAACCGTGCAGCAGAAGCGATGACGATTTTCGCGGTTATCTGCGCAGCATCATTTATCCTGATGCACATGGGCCGTCCCTGGATGGCATACTGGGCGCTTCCGCTTCCAAACGCATTCGGATCTCTTTGGGTTAACTTCAACTCGCCGCTTGTTTGGGACGTATTTGCGATCAGTACATATTTCTCAGTTTCATTAGTGTTCTGGTACATTGGTCTTATTCCTGACCTTGCTACAATCCGTGACCGTGCAACAAGTAAAGTGTCTCGTTTAATGTACGGAACATTCGCAATGGGATGGGACGGATCAGCAAAAACATGGGCACGTTATGAATACATCAGCTTAATTCTTGCGGGTCTTTCTACACCACTCGTACTTTCAGTTCACACGATTGTAAGTATGGACTTTGCAACGTCGGTTATTCCGGGATGGCATACAACAATTTTCCCTCCATACTTCGTTGCGGGTGCTATCTTCTCTGGATTTGCGATGGTGCAAAACCTGATGCTGATCACAAGGGTTGTTTACAAGCTTGAAGATTATATCACGCTTGAGCACATTGAAACAATGAACAAGGTAATCACGTTGACCGGTTCTGTGGTTGGTGTGGCTTACATTACCGAGTTCTTTATTGCTTGGTACTCGGGTGTTGAATATGAATATTATGCATTCTTCAACCGTATGACCGGTCCTTACTGGTGGGCATACTGGGCGATGATGACCTGTAACGTAATCTCTCCACAGCTTTTCTGGTCGAGAAAATTACGCAGAAGCATCACCTTTACATTCTTCATTTCAGTAGTTGTAAACATTGGTATGTGGTTCGAGCGTTTTGTAATCATTGTTACGTCGCTGCACCGTGACTACATTCCTTCTAGCTGGGCAATGTTCTCGCCTACACGCTATGACATCGGTGACTACATTTTCTCATTCGGTTTGTTCTTTACCCTATTCCTATTGTTCTCCAAATATTTGCCGGTGATCAATATGGCGGAAGTTAAGGCAGTGATTCGTTCTACATCTGCTAATCTGCCTACCAAAATTGCTGGTGTGGCGAAGGTTAGACAGCGTGGTACAGCTGAACCGGCTTTTGATAAGGATAAAGAATAATTAGACTGACAGGTATTTTAATATAAGTATTGATATGGCAGAATTATCTGGTAAATATTTGGTCGGAGTTTACGACGATGACGATACTGTTCTTCATGCAGTGCCAAAGCTCAGAAAAGCAGGAGTAAAAATAAAAGAAGTGTATTCTCCATTTCCGATTCACGGACTGGACGAAGCATTGGGTCATCCAAGAACAAGGATTGGGATTGCCGCCTTCATGTTTGGTGTAACTGGATGCTGCGTTGCATTGACGCTGATGATCTGGACAATGGGAATTGACTGGCCGATGATTGTCGGTGGTAAGGATCCTATTTCAATTCCTAACTACATTCCGATCACATTTGAGCTTACTGTTCTATTCACAGCTTTTGGAATGGTTACAACATTCTTTATTTCAAATGGCCTGGGACCCGGTACGCATTTTCATCCAAGATTTGATTTGCGCTCAACAGATAACAAGTTTGTAATGGCGATTGATCTGGGAAGAAATTCAATGTCAGAAGATGAAATTTCAAGAGCATTGAGAGACAGCGGAGCAGAAGAAGTCAACATTAAGCAATTTTAATGGAGTTTGAGAAAATGAAATTTAAAAATTTATATAAATATCTGTTAGTTGCTGCTGTAATCCTTACTGCTGCGGCTGGTTGCACAAGGGATCCTAATGATCCTGGTAAAGAGTATGCACCCAATATGTACTTGCCTGTTGGTTATGAACCATACAAACAGGAAAAGGCAAACCCGATCAACCCTATGGGCTTGACAATGAGATTACCTGTGGCCGGAACAGTGGCAAGACGTAATTATCAGACATCCTTCGGTGAAGCGGATTCTGTAAATACAGATTTGATGGTTTACAACATTCCTGCTGACAGCATCTCCATTTCAGAGCGTGTGTTGAAAAACCCTATTCCATTAAACGAAAATACTTTGGCAGAAGGCAAAGTACTTTACGACAGATATTGCCAGCATTGCCATGGCGCAACAGGAGCCGGAGACGGAAAAGTTGCAGCGATGTATAAAGGGGTTCCCAACTATGCAAGCGACGCCTACAAAAATCTAAATGAAGGTCACATTTTCCACGTCATTACGCATGGAAAAGCACGTATGTGGCCACATGGATCTCAGATCAATCCTGAGGAGCGTTGGAAGATTGTACATTATGTACAAAAATTGCAGAAGGGAGCTTAATTAGTTTTTGATAACAGAGAAATAAAATAAATAATGGCATCAGCACATTCGATTCCTTCTATTGAAGAACGGTTTGAATTTACTTCGGGGGCTAAAAGAAATTTAATTATTGGCGGTGGCATCGGCATAGCGTTAGTTGCATTAGGTGCTTTCCTGGCAGCTAATGGTGGCGGACACGAGGCTGCAGCACATGGTGCGGAAGCAGCTGCCGCAGTTGGACATGGGGCAGCAGGACATGGTGCTGCCGGACATGAAGCTGCTGCTGCGACGGGACATCACGAGGCTGGCTTGATGACTCGCATCTGGGCTAACCTTTGGGTAAATGGTGTTTATTTCACTGGTATGGCCGTTGTGGGAATGTTCTTTATTTCTTACAATTATCTGGCGCAAGCGGGATGGTCTGCTGTATTTAAAAGAGTTCCTGAGGCGTTACCAGCGTTTTTGCCATTTACGGGGATTGTGATGTTGTTAACGTTTATTTTCGGAGGTCACGATTTGTTTCACTGGACTCATGAAGGGCTTTACGAAGTAGGCGGACCTGAATATGATCCGATTATCGCTGGGAAAAGAGGCTTTTTGAATACACCATTCTTTGTTTTCAGACTTGTATTTTATTTCGCGGTATGGTATTGGTTGTGGCGTGTGATCCGTAATTTATCTTTGAAAGAAGATGAAATTGGCGGAACTGAGTTTTATGAAAAATCGATCCGGTTCGGAACTGCGTTCCTGGTAGTGTTTGGTGTTACTTCTTCGACTTCTGCATGGGACTTTGTTATGTCGATTGACACCCACTGGTTCAGCACAATGTTTGGATGGTATACGCTTGCTAGCTGGCACGTTGCTGGCCTTGCAGTAATCACTTTGGTTATTGTAATGCTGAGAGAGCGTGGATATTTGAGAGCAGTAAATTCAAGTCACCTTAGAGATTTAGGGAAATTCGTATTTGCATTCAGTATCTTCTGGACTTATGTGTGGTTTGCTCAATTCCTTTTGATTTACTACGCTAACTTACCGGAAGAAACGATTTACTTTTTGGAGCGTTTTAGAGGTCACGGTGGGTTTTTCAAGGCGCCATTCTTTATCACGTTGTTCCTGAATTTCTTCTTCCCATTCCTTGTTTTAATGACGCGTGATGCGAAGTATACACATTCAATTCTCAAAGTGGCTTGCTGGAGTGTGATTATTGGTCATTATATGGATTTTTATACCAATATAATGCCGGGTACGCTTGGAGCAAGTGCAGGTTTCGGTCCGTTGGAATGGGGTTTCTTCCTTATTTTTATATGTGCGTTTGGTTATTCAATTGCAAGTCAGTTAGAAAAGGCGAATTTGATACCAAGGAATCATCCAATGTTGGAGGAATCATTGCATCACGATATAGCCTAATTGCAAAACCCAGTTTATTATCATGAATATTATTATCGCATTAGTTGCTCTTGTTTTTCTGGTTCTCACAGGCGTTGTGATATCCAGGCTTCAGAATGTTCTCAAGAATGTAAATAAAACCGATTCGCCTGATGCGGAGCCGTCGGGTAATAAATGGAATGGTGCCATGTTTATCGTAATCCTCATTGTAGGAGCGATTGCGATCACTTGGTCTTATCTTCATGCCCGTGAGTTCTTTTTGCCTGAGGCGTCTTCGATTCACGGAAGGAGAACCGACGACCTGTTTTGGTTTTCAATGGGAATCTTGACGATTCCTTTCATCATCGTTAACTTCCTGATCTTCTTTTTTGCATGGAAATATCAGCATAAGAAAAATCACCGTGCATCATTCTATCCTGATAACCACAGACTTGAACTTATCTGGACGATCGTTCCGGCAATTGTAATGGCGCTTTTGGTATTTACAGGTTGGAAAGCATGGTCGGATATAACTTCTGATGCACCGAGAGATGCGGAAGTGATTGAAATCACAGGCAAGCAATTCAACTGGATTGCACGTTATGCTGGGATGAGCGATAATAAATTGGGAGACTATAACTATAAATTGATCGATTCTCAAAATGAGGTTGGTATAGATCTTTCTGATGAGAATTCTTTTGATGATTTCACCAATCCAAGTGAAATGCACATTCCTGTAAATCGTCCAGTGCTGCTTAAAATACGCGCCAGGGATGTTTTGCACAGTGTATTTATCCCTCACATGCGTGTGAAAATGGATGCTGTTCCAGGTATGCCGACGAAATTCTGGTTCGTGGCGGACAAGACAACAGCTGATATGCGCGCTGAAACCGGCAATGCTAATTTTGATTACGAAATAGCATGTACTGAGGTTTGCGGTCAGGGACACTTTTCAATGAAAATGCGATTGATAGTTGAAGACGAAGCGTCTTATAAGAAGTGGTGTGCTGAGCAAGCAACTTTCCTTCAAACTTACCCTGAATATCTTGCGAAAGTGCCAGAGAATTTGAAAGCGAAGGCGATGAAATATGTGCCAGCCGAAGCGGCAACTCCTGCTGATAGTTCAGCAACTTCGACAGGAGGAGCAGGAACAAGTACAAGTCTACGCTAATTTGTTAATTTAAATACATTAAAAGTATATGTCAGCTATTGAAGGATTGGAAACAGCTCATCACCACGAAACTGAGCATGAACACCACCATGAAGCACAAAACTTTTGGCAGAAATATATATTTTGTGAAGACCACAAAGTTATAGCGAAGCAATATTTGATCACCGGGATTTTGTGGGCGGTGATCGGGATTTCCATGTCAGTGATTTTTCGTATTCAATTGGGTTTGCCGGATTCTAATCTTTCCTGGCTAAAACCTGTCTTGGGCGGATGGATCAGTGATGCTGGTAAATTGGATCCTAATTTTTATCTCGCCTTGGTTACAATGCACGGGACCATCATGGTATTCTTTGTATTGACTGCCGGTCTGAGCGGAACATTCAGTAACTTCTTGATTCCTTTGCAAATCGGCGCACGCGATATGGCGTCTGGTTTCATGAACATGTTGTCTTACTGGTTTTTCTTCCTGGCCAGTGTTATCATGTTTGCGTCATTGTTCTTACAAGCAGGGCCAGCAGCAGGTGGTTGGGTAATTTATCCACCATTGAGCGCACTGCCACAGGCACACCCAGGCTCAGGAATGGGTATGACGCTTTGGTTGGCTAGTATGGCATTTTTTATTGTATCTCAGCTTTTGGGTGGGATCAACTACATTACTACGGTTATCAACTTGCGTACAAGAGGAATGTCGTTCGACCGTCTTCCACTAACGATCTGGTCCTTCCTTATCACAGCGGTTTTGGGTCTGATTTCCTTTCCTGTTCTTTTGTCATCTGTATTGCTTCTGATTTTCGACCGTCACTTCGGTACAAGCTTTTATCTTTCAGATATCTATATCAATGGTGAAGCGCTTCCTAATGTAGGTGGTAGCCCGATTTTGTTCCAGCATTTGTTCTGGTTCCTGGGTCACCCTGAGGTTTACATTGTACTATTGCCAGGACTTGGTATCACCTCCGAAGTTATTGCAACCAACGCACGTAAGCCTATCTTCGGTTACCGTGCGATGATTGCATCCATGTTGGGTATTGCATTCCTTGCATTTATCGTATGGGCTCACCATATGTTTGTAACAGGTATGAATCCATTCCTTGGATCCGTATTTATGTTCCTTACATTGATCATTGCGGTTCCATCTGCTGTGAAAGGATTTAACTACATTACCACGCTGTGGAAAGGAAACATTGTTTTCACACCTGGAATGTTGTTCTCGATCGGTCTTGTTTCGCTGTTCGTATCTGGTGGTTTGACGGGGATTATCCTTGGAAACAGTGCGCTTGACATTCAACTTCACGATACTTACTTTGTAGTAGCCCACTTCCACCTTGTAATGGGAGCTGCATCTGCCTTTGGACTTTTCGCAGGGGTTTATCACTGGTTCCCTAAAATGTTTGGCAGAATGATGAATACGACTTTGGGTCAGATTCACTTCTGGTTGACATTCATTGGTATTTATCTTGTATTTATTCCAATGCACTATGTGGGTATCGCAGGTTTCCCGCGCAGATATTACCAGTTCACCAGCTACGACTTCACGCATAAGTTTATGGACATGAACATGTTCATATCTATCGCAGCCATCTTGTCATTCCTTGCGCAGTTCATTTTCCTTTGGAACTTCTTTTACAGCATTTTCAAAGGGAAGAGAGCTCCTCAAAATCCATGGAGATCAAACACATTGGAATGGACTACACCAATTAATCCTGGTCACGGAAACTGGGTTGGAGAGATCCCCGCAGTTTACCGCTGGTCTTACGATTACAGCAAGCCGGGCGCTAAGGAAGATTTCATTCCGCAAAACGTACCATATTCTCAAACATTGGAATCCAACTTCCCGCATGAGAATGAACTGATAGCCACAGAAAAGGCGATTGAGTCACAAAATTATAATGATCAGTTCAACGCACATTGATATCAAGGCCAACCGACGGTTCCGTCGGTTGGCCTTGAATACTGTCATTGTACTCTATTTTCTTATTATAGCGGGTGGGGTAGTGAGGAGCACGGGCGCTGGAATGGGTTGTCCGGATTGGCCGCGTTGCTTCGGACGATGGGTTCCGCCGACTGAAATTTCGCAATTACCGGCCAACTACAAGGAAATTTACGGCGCTAAGCTAAAAGGAGAGATTGAATTTAATCCGGTTAAAACATGGATTGAATACGTAAACAGACTTCTGGGCGCTTTCACAGGGGTAATGATCTTCCTGACACTATTAGCCTCCATACCTTTCCTTAAATCCGGAAACAAGCGAATCTTCTATTACAGTTTGTCAGCGTTCATTCTGGTAGGATTTCAGGGGTGGCTGGGTGCCAAAGTTGTGTCCTTTGAATTGTTGCCGGTGGTTGTAACGCTCCATATGCTGTTAGCCATTGTGATTGTTTTTCTGCTTTTGTTTCTCTACACCTGGTCGGCTTATGCTGGCAATATTTTACAGTTGAAAGAGTCGAGCAAGAAGGCAATCGGTGGGATTGGCGTAGTAGTAATCACATTGTCCTTGATTCAGATCTTGCTTGGAACTCAGGTTAGGGAGGCAATTGACGAGGTGGTTCACAGGTTAGGTTATCAGGCGAGAAGCCAATGGATTGATGAGTTGGGTTTGAACTTTTATATACACCGGTCCTTTTCAATTGTTCTTTTTGTTGTAAACCTTTATTGGATCAGCAAAATTTTTAAAGCAGAAGGCAGGTATTCGATAGCAGGAAGGATTGCAATTGCTTGCTTTTGTTTATTGATAGTCGAAATTGCCACAGGGATTTTGATGGCTTATTTTGGAGTACCAGCATTTGCCCAGCCATTGCACCTTACATTTGCAATATTATTGATCGGCCTTCAATTTGTGATTTGGCTTGTCGTAAATGGAAATAAGTATTTAAAGTATTCGTCAGATATCCGTCTGGAAAAGAGTACGATTTAGAAACAAATAGTTGTAGTAATGATATCAGCTGAGGGAAGCTTAGGAGGCGTAGGGAAGTTAAGAGAGAGGATAGGCGTTTTATTTGAGTTGCTAAAATTCAGGCTGGCTTCGCTGATCGCATTTTCTGGTGCTATGGGCTACTGCCTGGGTGCGAAGGAAGTTGAGACGGGAAAGTTGGTGCTTTTCATCATTGCATCAATCGGAATCACCGGAGCAGCAAACATTATCAATCAGATTCTCGAAAAGGACTTTGATAAATTGATGAAGCGGACTGCCAACCGGCCGTTGCCTAGTGGGCGCATTACGGTAGATCAGGCAATCATTTGGGCGGTTTTTCTGGGAATTACTTCTCTGGCGATTTTCGTGCTAGTATTTAATCTGAGCACAGGTTTAATTTCGCTTTTGTCGCTGGTGCTGTATGGTTTTGTTTACACACCATTAAAAAGGGTTGGTCCGATAGCGGTTTTTGTCGGAGCTTTTCCAGGGGCATTTCCTCCGATGATTGGCTGGGTAGCAGCGACAAATCATTTCGGCTTAGAGCCGGGAATCTTGTTCGCGATTCAGTTCTTCTGGCAATTTCCACACTTTTGGGCGATTGCCTGGGTGCTTGATGAGGACTATAAAAGAGCAGGGTTTAAATTGCTTCCTGCCAACGGCCTGAAGGACGTTAATACGACATTGCAAATAATGATTTATACGGTGTTCCTGTTGCCGATTGGCTGGCTGCCTTACGAATTGGGTATGACCGGGATCAATTCGGCTTTTGTTGCAACCGTGTTTGGCGTTTTGTTCCTGGCTCAGACGTTCCATTTGATGCGCACTTGCACGGATAAAACGGCAAGGCAATTGATGTTCGGATCGTTTATATATTTGCCAATTGTGCAGATCGCGTTTTTGTTGGATAAATTGTGAAAATGAAAAATCAGTGAAAATGGAAAGTGTTCAGCAGTATAAAGTAGATAGAGAACCGCAGGAAACATTGGCAATGGATCCAATGAAATTCATTCTGTGGCTGTTTTTGGTTAGTATTATCATGTTATTTGCTTCTCAATCAAGTGCTTATTTGGTGAGAAGAGCCGAGGGGAACTGGTTGGAATTCTCAATGCCAACGATTTTCTGGTATAGCACAGGCGTTCTTTTAATGAGCAGCACAGCTATGCAATGGGCGTTTTATTCGGCAAAAAAAGATCAGTTCAAACAATTGAAAATAGCAATTTCTATTACTTTTGTACTTGGTCTGGCGTTCCTTTGGATGCAATTTGAAGGATGGAAACAGCTGGTTGCCATGAATGTTTATTTCGTTGGAAACCCGTCTGGTTCGTTTTTTTATGTGTTCACAGGATTACACGGTTTTCACATCATCAGCGGATTAATCGTGTTGCTTTATTCTTTGACGGCGGCGTTCAAGTTGAAAGTGCACTCGAAGAATTTGAGACGCATTCAGATCTGTGCCAGTTACTGGCATTTTCTAGATTTACTTTGGTTATACCTTTTTGTTTTTTTATTGACTTTTAATTAATACTTTTTCAATGGCTGCAAATGTAACAACACCTGGCGCGGTAGAACCCAAAATGTGGATGGGGGGAATTGAGCCTATGAGAGCTAGTTATGGTAAACTGATGATGTGGTTTTTCCTTATCTCGGATACCTTTACTTTCTCAGCCCTGCTCGTTGCCTACGGTACAGCAAGGTTCGCCTTTCCGGCATTTTCCGGAAACGTGGATGACTTTACATTTTCAAACATGTATTGGCCAATTCCGGAAAAGGTGTACGAGGCGGTGCCTTTCCTTCACGGAATTTCTCTTCCCCTGGTCTTTGTAGGGATCATGACATTCATCCTGATCGCGAGTAGTGTGACGATGGTTCTTGCAGTAGAAGCAGGTCACCGTATGGACCGTGCCAATGTTGAAAAATATATGCTTTGGACAATCCTTGGCGGATTTACTTTCCTGGGCTGCCAGGCTTGGGAATGGGCTCACTTTATCCATGGAACGGATACAGGAAGTGTAATGAAAGTTATTGAAAACGGAGTTTGGGTGGATAAGACAATATTTGGGGCGAACCTTACGGAAAACCAGTATGGTCCTCCTGCATTTGCTGACTTCTTTTTCTTTATCACGGGTTTCCACGGAACGCACGTATTCAGTGGCGTGATCCTGAACATTCTGATCTTCTTCCGTACTGCCACAGGTTTTTATGATAAGAGGGGAAGCTACGAAATGGTCGAGAAAGTTGGACTTTACTGGCACTTTGTAGACTTAGTGTGGGTATTCGTATTTACATTCTTTTATCTGGTTTAAATCATCCAATAATACTAATTCCTAATCAAATGTCGGAAGTACACCATATTCATAACCAGGATCCAAACGCAGGTGCTGAGCAACGTAAAGCAATCTGGAAAACCTTTTGGATTCTCCTTATCCTGACTGCCGTAGAATTCCTTATCGCATTCACGGTTCCTCACGGAATATTGAAGGTCACCATTTTCATCGTGATGACGATTGTTAAGGCGTTCTATATCGTGGGTGAATTCATGCACTTAAAGCATGAAACGAAGTCACTGATCTGGTCGATCCTGGTTCCCGTTATCTTCGTAGCCTGGTTAATTTTGGCGCTTATGTTAGAAGGTAATGCGATTTTTGAAGCCATATTCGATTAAATAATACGCATGAAGAATTTTCCCAAGGCCGGATTACTGATCGTAACATTAGTAATACCGGCTTTGATTTTTGTACTCCTCAGACTTTTCGCAACCAATCATTACGATCTTCCCTATTTCAACCCGGAGATTAGTAACGATGGAAAGGTGGTGATAGCAAATAGAGATACTGTTTTTCGCAAGCAGTCAAAGGTGCAACTGTCATCGGGAAGTTTTGATATTGCAAACCAAATTACGGTAATCAGTTTTTTGCCAAAAAATTGCGCGGATAGTTGCCAGCTTGTGCTGTCAAACCTGAAAAGGATCTTTGATATGCGCAGCGAGACCAATAATCTCACTATTAAGACGCTTACAGAGGATAGTTTAGCCACTTCCTCAACCTATCCGATTGAGTTGGGTAAGGAGGGATGGGAAACTTGGAAAGCTTCAATAATGGACGCCGAGCGTTTGTTGGCGTTGCCATCTTCGCAAGATACCTCTGAGCTTTATCCGATCGAAAGCAGGTTAATGTTGATAGATAGCAGAGGCTACACCAGAGGTTACTACAATGGGATGGATCCCGAGGAGATTGATCGCCTGATGGCGGAAATAAAGATTTTAAATTACGAGAATAAAGCAAGTGCTGATAAATAGTTATGGCTTCATTAGTATTAGAAAAGAAACCCAAATACGAACGCATTATCAACATTCTCGCCATTGTGATCCCGATTGCGGTTGCGGCGTTGTTAGGCATTCGGCAGAAAGTTGAGTTAGGAGCATGGACGAAGGTTCTGCCTCATGTTATCGGGGTAATTAACACGCTGACGGCGGTGTTTTTGATTGCAGGGTTTTATTTTGTCAAAAACAATAACATTAGTGGGCACCGCAAGGCGATGACAGGTGCATTTTTGTTGGGAGCTGTATTTTTGGTTTGTTATATTTTATATCACATTTCAAATCAATCTACACCTTTTGGTGGTGAAGGAGTTGTGCGGCCGATCTATTACTTTTTATTGATTTCGCACATTACCTTGTCTATTGTAGTCGTTTGGTTTGTGTTGCGTGCGGTGTATTTTGGTTATACTAATCAAATTATTGAACACAGAAAGGCTGTGAAATGGGCTTTTCCTATCTGGCTTTACGTGAGTATCAGTGGTGTTGTGGTTTACCTGATGATTAGTCCTTATTATGTATGAAAAACTTTAAGATCATATTCGGTTTTGTAATGCTGTTTGTTCTCTCAGGCGTCGATACCTGGGCGCAATGTGCGATGTGCCGCGGTTCTGTGGAAAGTTCTATGGGAAATGGCAGGAACAATGTAGGAGTCGGGCTTAACACCGGCATTATGTTTCTATTCGTAATGCCTTATTTATTAGTTGGGATAATTGGCTACCTATGGTATCGCAATAGCAAAAAGAATTTACAGGAACGCCAGTTCATCGCTTCCCGTGTGAAGCAGGCTTATCAAGGCTAGGACTTAGGATAATGATATGATAAGCGAGGCAAAATGCTTCGCTTTTTTTATGTCCAATCTGAATGCATAAATAATGTTATCAAAGGGCGTAGAAAAGCGTTTCAGTGTCTTTAATGAGAAAACTGGGATTATGCGACTGTTAATTTTACTCATATTGCTTCTGAATAGTGCCTTAGCAAATGCACAAACAATTTCAACTTCAAAACCCTGGACTTTCTGGTGGTGGATGGGCAGTGCGGTGAATGAGAAAGACATTACGGCTCAATTAGAATACTTTCAAAAATCAGGAGTAGGTGGCGTACACATTATCCCCATTTATCAGGTTAAGGGTTACGAGTCACAATCCGTTCCGTTTTTGACGCCAAAGTGGTTGGATCTGATGCAGTATACAGTGCGCGAAGGCAAGCGGCTGGGACTGGGTGTCGATATGACGACAGGAACCGGCTGGCCATTTGGCGGTCCCAATGTTTCTCCAGAGCTCGGGGCGAAGCAAATGCTGGTTAAAAATGGAGCTATCGCCATTGAACCCACAAAACAAAGAGTAAAACGTGCGGCGCCAGGTGGAGAAGGATTGGTCCTCGATCCGTTTCATGCCACCGCAATGCTACGCTATCTTACAAGGTTCGATTCTGCGTTTGCTAATAGAAAAGATTTGCCGCGTTCCATGTACAATGATTCCTATGAGGCATATGGAGCCAACTGGACCGACGATTTTTTGCAGGAATTTAAAAAAAGACGCGGTTATGAACTGGGTGAAAATCTGGCTTTACTGACTGATTCAACTGGAAAGGCCGGCTCAGATCTTGTCCGGATCGATTACCATCAAACATTATCGGAGTTACTGAGAGAGCGCTATGCCAAGCCCTGGACCGATTGGAGCACAAATCACGGTTTTCTGACCAGATATCAGGCGCATGGTTCGCCCGGAAACCTGCTCGACTTGTACGACACCGCCGACATTCCGGAAACTGAATCTTTTGGAACCAGCCGTTTTTCAATTCCCGGATTACGCATTGATCCTGACTATTCCATCGACCAGTTTGGGACACCTGATCCGTTGGCAATGAAATTTGCCTCATCGGCAGCACATTTTTCTGGCAAGAAGCTTGTCAGTTCCGAAACCGGAACATGGCTTGCCAATCATTTCAAAGTTTCGCTGTCGCAGGTCAAGCCGCAAATTGATGAGCTTTTTACCGCCGGCATTAACCACATTTTTTATCATGGGAGCACTTATTCACCTGCTCAGGAGCCATTTCCGGGTTGGTTATTTTACGCTTCCACGAACTTTGGATCGACCTCACATTTCGCTCAACACTTTTCCCTGCTAAATAAATACGTACAACGCTGCCAGGAGCTGCTTCAAAACACTAAATCGGACAATGATGTGCTGGTATATTTTCCGATACATGACCTTTGGGCAACCAAAGCGAAGTCTTCCGGCAATGTGCATTTACTGGAAGTGCATCACGTGGATCGATGGCTGCTGGACCTGCCTTTTGGTAAGCTTGCACAGCAACTTTGGAAAAAGGGTTTTGGATTTGACTACGTTTCGGATTTGCAATTGAGCCGTTTAAAGCTGGATAGTAATGGTAATCTTACCAGCGGAAACGCAATTTATAAATCCATAATCATACCCTCAAGCACCTATATGCCCGGGGAAACATTAAAAGAACTACAACGACTCGCCGGGAACGGAGCAAAGATCATATTCCAAAACCACATGCCGGAAAAAGCAACCGGTTACGCTGTCGAGACTGAAAGGCAAAACAGCTTTGAGAATGAGTTAGTAATGCTGAAAAAAGAAAGGAATGTCCGCATTTCGAATGATTTTGAAAAAGAATTGGTGGCAAGCGGAGCACTTCGGGAATCGTTTGCAGATAATGGGTTGACATTTATCCGTAAAAAAACACAAGACAACAAACGACTTTACTTTGTCAGTAACTTGGCTGATAAGTTTAAGGAAGGTTGGATTAAGGTTAGCAATGTCGGCGGGTTTGAAAAATTTGATGCACTGGATGAAAATGCAACCTGGAAGTCAGTTCCGCGAAATGGAGATGCGATTTATTTAAAGCTTTTGCCAGGACAATCATGTTTTTTACGAGAAACAGCAAAAAATACACGCACAGAGAAAGCGAACATTGCCGATAAGCAATTTGAAATAAAAGGTAATTGGAATCTGAAATTTCTAAAAGGCCGGCCTTCAATTCCAGTCACCGCCAATCTGAACGAACTCAAAACCTGGACAAGCCTGCCTGATTCCGCAATTTTCTTCTCAGGGACAGCCAGATACGAAATTCACTTCGATTGTCCTGCCAATTTGATGAACACTGACGCTAAAATCCTGGACCTTGGTGATGTGCGAGAAGTGGCCACCGTAAAACTGAATGGTAAGCCCATAGGAACAGCTTGGAGCATTCCTTTCCAATTGGGTTTTACAGATAAGCTTAAATCAAAGGATAACGTGCTTGAAATTGAGGTTACCAATCTTTCAGGCAACTATATGCGCCTGAGGGACACGCAAAAGCCCGATTGGAAAAAATTTCATGACATTAACATTGTCGATATCACTTATAAAAAGTTTGACGCGACAAAATGGGAGCCTATGCCATCAGGTTTACTGGGACCAGTGAAAATCCTTTTCCACTAATACTACTCCCAAAGCGGGTAATGTTCAAGCTGGATTTGCCTGCCAAAGAATATGTTTGTCGATTGTTCAAAGGACAGCGTGTAGTCGGACACGTAAAATGCGCGCTTGCCATCTCCCTTTTCATTGACCAGATAATGTTGTTCGAGCCAGGATTTTAGTGAAAAAGCCACGATCTCGGATGTGTCGAGGATTTCTACATTGCTTTTATAAAATTCGCCGATCTGGTTTTTGATCAGCGGATAATGCGTGCAGCCAAGAATCAATGCTTCAATATCTGTCAGCGAAGGATCAGACAAATAACTGGTTATAATGCTTTCACTAATGTTATTATCAAAAAAACCTTCTTCAATCATGGGCGCCAGCAAAGGAGTAGCCAGTGATTTTAACTGAATATTTTTACCCAAAGCATCCACTTTCTTTTTATATACATTAGAAAGGACCGTTTGCTTTGTTCCGATCAGGCCGATCGTCTTGCCGTCATAATGTTCCTTAATGTAATCCACCACCGGATCAATTACATTCAAAACCTTCGCCTTACTACCCACATATTCCCGCACCAGCTCATAAGCCGCCGCAGAAGCCGAGTTGCAGGCAATGAGGATAAGCTTGCAATTTTGCTGCAGAAGCATGTTGCAAATTTTGATAGAATAAGCTTGAATTGCCGCCTGAGACTTATCGCCGTAGGGAAGGTGCGCCGTGTCGCCAAAATAAATTGTATTCTCTTGCGGCAGAAGCCTGGTAACTGCACTGGCAACGGTCATCCCGCCAATGCCACTATCAAAAATCCCAATCGGCGCCGAAGAATCAAACATAATGGAAGAAGTAAATCTTTTTGACTAAGAATATTTGGTCCAAAACTAAAGGAACGGTTTGAATAACTTTTCAAAAATTAGACCTATTCAGAAATTTTTTGGAAATGCATGCAACCCGACGATGTGGAATGCGCATCTTGCTATTGAAACCACCAAATGAATGGGTCGACTTTTATCACTTTTCAGTAACGAAGCACAGCTGCTCAAAGCACTTAGGAAGGAAGATCCTAAGGCTCAGCGACAGTTGTACGATAAATACAGCGCTCGCATGCTGGCTTTATGTTTTCGTTATATCTGTGATGACATGGCGGCTGAGGATGTGATGGTTGAAGGTTTTATAAGAGTGTTTGCCAAAATAGAGCAGTTCAGCGAAGAAGGCAGTTTTGAAGGCTGGATCCGTCGGATTATGGTAAATGAGGCGCTGGGTTATTTAAGAAAACAAAAACGAATCCTCGAAGACACGCTGTCAGAAGAGGCTAATAACATTCCGGATTATGCACACGCTGATCAAAATCTGGAAACGCAGGAATTGTTGCAATTGATTGAGTCGCTGCCAACAGGATATAGGACGGTTTTCAATTTATATGCCATTGAAGGTTATCCGCACATTGAAATTGCGCAAATGCTTGGCATAACAGAAAGCACATCCAAGTCGCAGTTGCACCGGGCAAGGGCAATGCTGCAAAAAATGGTGGCGGATTGGGAAAATGATTTTAAAAAAAAAGTAGTATATGAAAAAGCATCCGGTTGATGATCTTTTCAAGCGCAGGCTTTCGGAGTTCGAAAAAAAGCCATCTGCCGCTGCCTGGGAAAAAATTCAGACAAGCACAAAAAAAGAGCGCAGGCTTGCGGGTTGGGTCTGGTATGCCGCAGCGAGCGTTGTCATCACGCTTGTAGCAGGTTATATCGTTTGGAATAGTGAGCGCTCCAATATTGAAACGATTGGTAAGGAGGAGAAAATCGCAGTTATTTCTAAACAAACGGAAATAGCAAAGGAAAGGGAAATCGTTCAGGAACATCAAGTTGAAAAGATTCCGGTTCCTGCTAAGGAGATTCAAGTTTCTTCTGAGGACATTGCGTTAAATGAGAAGAAAAAGCCATTACAGCATCCAGGTAATGCAAGGCCAAATGCGAAGGAACCGATTTCTATTGATAAGCCCATTCAGAGCATTGAACCTCAAAACCTGGCAATAAATGATGTTGAATTAGAGAAAGAGCCTGTTGCTAAGTTGCCGGCGATCGAGAAAAGTGCCCCGATAGCAGAAGAAGTTTTAGCGGCTAAGATCACGCCAACGCCTGTTGAACAGACCAGGATTGTTGTAGTCGCCGTGGAGACCAGTGATCAGGATGAGGATAAACCCAAGTCTTCTAAATTTTCAAAAGTATTTCGTCAGCTAAAAAATGCGAGAGCGGGCGAGCGCGTGGATTGGGAAGAAGTGGGTTTTAATCCAAAAAGCCTCGTTGCGAAAGTAGACGACCGTTTGCGCAACGGAGAAGAAAAAGTGTCGGAAAAGTATCATAACCTCAAAGACAAAACAAAACTTTAAAATCACAGCCATGAAACTGAAATTATATATTGCCGGCCTATTCCTTGTTTTTGGAATGAATGTGTATGCAGGCGCTCTGAAACCTGCACAACAAAATACCCCACAGGAGAAAGATTCAATTATCGTGACCTTTGGCGACAGGACAAGACTCATTATCTATGGAGAAGACCGCAAGGAACTAGAAAAGATCATGAAGTATGACCTGAACACATTGTTGAAAGACTTGAAAATCAGGCTTGACAGCACCGATGCAGACACCACTTATTTGCGGGAGGAGATTAATGGCAGCAAATATTTGAAAGATAAATCGAATGACGAGGATTATGTAAGAATTGGCCTGCGAGGAATCCATATTAAAAATGGGGACACAGAAGTCAAAATTAATGCGAAGGGAGTCGAGGTGGAGGACGAGGATGATGACAACGATAAATCAGATTCAAATTACAGGCGCACGGGCAAGCGTTTCTATCGATCGGGCGGTGGATCCAGTCCACGAAAAGGGTTCAATATTGCATTAGGCCTCAATACTTACGGTACAAATGAAACGACGCCAGGCTTCTCCAAGGACGACTATGACCTTAAACCATTTGGGTCCCGATATATCAGCTTAGGCTACATTGCGAGTACAACCATTGCAAAAGGTAAAAATGCGCGCCTTCACCTTGATTTTGGGGTTGATTTCTCTTGGTACAATTTGATGTTCGATGGGAATAATACAGTTGCGAAAGATTCGCTTCAAATTAGTTTTCCACTTGTTACCAATGAAAACGGCGAAGAGATTGAGATGAAAAAGAGCAAGCTCACTGTTCCTTACGTAAACATTTCATTCATGCCGACGCTTAGTTTCTCCCGATCATTCATTTCCTATATTAGCGCAGGCGTTTACGGAGGTTACCGGTTAGGCAGCTACACCAAGTTAAGACGTGAGGGAAGTAAGGATGTAGACCATGTCAGAAAAAACTTTTACATTGAAGATCTGAGATATGGCCTGTCCGCAGAGCTAGGAATCAGAAACTTCCCCGATTTCTTTGTCAACTATGATTTCAATAATCTCTATCAGGATGGCAAAGGACCGTCTGTAAGGATGCTTAGTTTTGGGGTAAGGTTATTTTAAAAGAGTTCAAATGTGCGTAATAGCGGTTTAAAACAATGTATTTTGTTTGAGCCGCTATTTTTCTTTATTTTTTTTTCAAAAGAATTTGAGAATTTAAGAAAAGGGCTTAATTTTGCGACTCCAAAAAGTGAGACAAGCGGTTTTCACGGTTGTGTTGAAATGTTGATTGGGGGTGTACCAGAGCGGCCAAATGGGGCAGACTGTAAATCTGCTGGTGTATGCCTACGGTGGTTCGAATCCATCCGCCCCCACAGTTAATGCCACAATGTGCTTCTGAAATTACCAGTTTAGAAGCAGGCAAAAACAAATGCGGAAGTAGCTCAGCTGGTAGAGCGATAGCCTTCCAAGCTATAGGTCGCGAGTTCGAACCTCGTCTTCCGCTCATTTAAAACACCATCGAAGCGATTAGCGAAAACATTCATTAGATACTTTTTCGCTAATCGCTTTTTGGTTGTAATCGGTTTTCTGCTTTTGTAGCTCAGGGGTAGAGCACTTCCTTGGTAAGGAAGAGGTCAGGGGTTCAAATCCCCTCAAAAGCTCGGAAGATGAGAAGTTGAGTAGGGCACTTCCTTGGTAAGGAAGAGGTCAGGGCCTGGCGGCCGGTGCCGTTCAAATCCCCTCAAAAGCTCGGTAAAGATTTTGATCCTTGTATTTAGTTAAATTGATTTTGGGGTGCTTGGCTAGTGTAAGCTAAACAGGATCAATCATTAGTGTTTAATAAATTGTAACTTTTAATTTTAAGCGTACTTAAGTCATGGCAAAAGAGACGTTTGACCGCTCGAAACCCCACGTAAATATTGGTACTATCGGGCACGTTGACCACGGTAAAACTACCCTTACTGCTGCTATCACAACTGTGTTGGCGAAAAAGGGTTTAGCAGTACTTCGCGATTTCTCATCAATTGATAATGCTCCTGAAGAGAAAGAGCGTGGTATTACGATTAACACATCCCACGTTGAGTATTCGACAGCAAACCGTCACTATGCTCACGTTGACTGTCCAGGTCACGCGGATTATGTAAAGAACATGGTAACTGGTGCTGCTCAGATGGACGGCGCTATCATCGTAGTTGCTGCTACTGATGGACCAATGCCACAAACTCGTGAGCACATTCTTTTGGCTCGCCAGGTTGGTGTTCCTCAGCTTGTTGTGTTCATGAACAAAGTGGATATGGTTGATGATCCAGAACTTCTTGAACTTGTTGAAATGGAAATCCGTGAGCTTTTAAGCTTCTACGATTACGATGGAGACAACATTCCTGTAATCCAAGGTTCTGCTTTGGGTGGTTTGAATGGCGAAGAAAAATGGGTTAAAACGATCGAAGAATTGATGGACGCTGTTGACAGCTACATTCCAATTCCTCCACGTATGACTGATCTTCCTTTCCTTATGCCTGTTGAAGACGTATTCTCGATCACTGGTCGTGGTACTGTTGCAACTGGTCGTATCGAAAGAGGAGTAATCAACTCTGGTGAAGCAGTTGATATCCTAGGAATGGGTGCAGAAGGTCTTAAATCAGTAGTAACTGGTGTTGAGATGTTCCGTAAGATCCTTGACCGTGGAGAAGCTGGTGATAACGTAGGTCTTTTGCTTCGTGGTATCAACAAAGAAGATATCCGTCGTGGAATGGTAATCTGCAAGCCAGGTTCAGTTAAGCCTCACGCTGCATTCAAAGGCGAGGTTTATGTACTTTCGAAAGAAGAAGGTGGACGTCACACTCCATTCTTTAACAAATACCGTCCTCAGTTTTACTTCCGTACCACGGACGTAACAGGTGAAATTTCTCTGCCAGCTGGTGTTGAAATGGTTATGCCTGGTGATAACATCACAATTGATGTGAAATTGATCAACAAGATTGCTATGGAAAAAGGTCTTCGTTTCGCGATTCGTGAAGGTGGACGTACCGTAGGTGCTGGTCAGGTAACTGAAATTCTTGACTAATCAAGATTAGCATATTAAAACAAGTGCATTTCTTATGAGATGCACTTGTTTTTTATAATTAAATCGTATCTTTGCAGCCCGAAAGTACCGGGTCGTTCGATAAACGGGTGTAGTTCAAGGGTAGAATAGCGGTCTCCAAAACCGTTGATGGGAGTTCGAATCTCTCCACCCGTGCATATTAAAAGGAAAAATGGAAAAATTTACTTCTTTTTTGAAAGCTTCCTGGGAAGAAATCACCCAGCACGTAACATGGCCTCCTTTTAACGAGCTTCAGGCTAATACGACACTAGTGCTTGTCGGTTCCCTCATTTTTGCCTTCGTTGTAGGCATTATGGACTTTGTCTTTGAGAATGCACTGAATCTGTTTTATCAGTCTTTCTAAGGCTATTTTTATTATAGTGGCAACCCCCGGAATGGTATGAGTAGTCTAAATTGGTTTGTATTGAGAGCGGTGTCTGGACAAGAGAAGAAAATCAAGTCCTACATTGAAAATGAAATCGCTCGGCAGAAACTGGATGAATTCGTTCCGCAGATCCTGATACCTTCTGAGAAGATATATGAAATGCGTAACGGTAAGAAAAGGGTTAGAGAAAAAAACTTCTTTCCTGGTTACATTATCATTTCAGCGGATTTGTCAAAAGGAGAGGTTTTGCACATTATAACCAGTATTCCTGGTGTTATAGGCTTCCTCGGAAGTGCAGAAGGCAACTCAAAAGTTCCTGTGCCGCTTCGTCAATCTGAGATCAACCGGATTTTAGGTAAAGTAGACGAAGCTGAGCAGCACGAAGAAGCACCAAGCATGTCATTTATCAGAGGGGAAACTGTCAAAGTTGTAGACGGTCCTTTCAGCGGATTTATAGGCGTGGTTGAAGAAGTATTCGATGAGAAGAAAAAACTCAATGTAGTTGTAAAAATATTCGGGCGTAATACACCCGTGGAACTCAGTTACGCACAAGTAGAAAAGGATAGTTGAAAGAGTAACGGGCAGGGTAAGCTTCCACTTGCATGTTAAGCCGTTAAACGATCAATGAACCGACAAATTACAAAACAATGGCAAAAGAAATAGGTGGATACGTCAAACTACAGGTAAAAGGTGGCCAAGCCAACCCTTCACCTCCAATCGGTCCTGCACTAGGATCGAAAGGTTTGAATATCATGGAGTTTTGCAAGCAATTCAATGGCCGTACCCAAGATAAAATGGGTGTGGTATTGCCGGTAGTTATTACATACTATAAGGATAAGTCTTTTGACTTCGTCATTAAGACCCCCCCGGCCGCGATTCTGCTTCTGGAAGCATCAAAAGTAAAGACAGGTTCGGCTCAGCCAAACCGTTTGAAAGTAGGTTCGGTATCATGGGATCAGGTTCGTACGATCGCTGAGACTAAAATGCCAGACTTAAACTGCTTTACAATTGATTCTGCTATGAAAATGATTGCGGGAACGGCTCGTAGTATGGGTATTACTGTAGCAGGCAAAGCCCCGTGGGAAGAAAACAACTGAGCGTAGAAATTTTTATACGCTGAAAGAAACAAAGAACATGGGAAAACTAACCAAAAAGCAAAAAGAAGCTCTTTCGAAATTCGACGCGAATCAAGTTTATTCTCTTGAACAAGCAGCGGACGTCCTTAAGACGATTTCTTATACCAAATTTGATTCTTCCGTGGATATCGACGTTCGTTTGGGCGTAGATCCTCGTAAAGCAGATCAGATGGTACGTGGCGTGGTAACATTGCCACACGGAACCGGAAAGGAAGTGCGTGTATTGGTTTTGTGTACTCCAGATAAGGAGGCAGAAGCGAAAGAAGCAGGAGCAGATTTTGTTGGTCTTGATGAATATATCCAAAAGATAGAACAAGGCTGGACAGACATCGACGTAATTATCACAATGCCGAGTGTGATGGCAAAAGTGGGACGGTTAGGTAAGGTTTTAGGTCCTCGCGGATTGATGCCAAACCCTAAATCAGGAACGGTAACGCCGGACGTAGCGAAAGCTGTGAAGGAAGTAAAAGCAGGTAAGATTGATTTCAAAGTTGATAAAACAGGAATCATTCATGCAAGTGTTGGTAAAGTTTCTTTTGGAAACGAGCAGCTTGTACAAAATGCTACAGAAGTTATCAATACTCTGGTTCGCCTTAAACCATCATCGGCAAAAGGAACTTACGTAAAAAGCATTCACTTGTCAAGCACGATGAGCCCGGGTGTTACTATTGATAAAAACACGATTCCAGGATTATAATATGACACGGGAAGAGAAAGCAGTAATTATAGACGAGTTAAGTCAAAAATTCGCTAGCACCCCATACTTCTATATCACCAGCGCAAACGGAATGTCTGTCGGTGAAACAAACCAGCTAAGAGGCCTTTGCTTCGAACGCGGTGTGGAGTATCGTGTTGTTAAGAATACATTGATTAAGAAAGCACTAGAAACATTAGATACGGATTATTCCTCTTTTGACGAAGTTTTGAAAGGATTTTCCGGAGTTATGTTTCACCCGGAGTCAGGTAAGGTTCCTGCACAATTGATTAAGGAATTCAAGAAGAAATCAGGCACAGACAAGCTTAAATTCAAAGGAGCTTCTGTTGATTCATCTGTTTTCGTTGGCGAAAGCCAGCTTGACGTTCTGATCGCTCTGAAATCAAAACAAGAAATGATTGGAGAGATTATCGGATTGTTGCAATCGCCTGCTAAGAATGTTATCGGCGCCCTACAAAGCGGTGGAAACAAATTGGCTGGTATTTTGAAGACCTTGTCTGAGAAAGAAGACTAATATTAATAGCCAGGCTGAGCTCTCCGGGACAAAAAATGGAGCTTTTAAAATCATCTTATTGTATAATCAAAAAATCTAAATAAAAATGGCAGATTTGAAAGCTTTCGCAGAACAGCTTGTTAACCTTACGGTTAAAGAAGTGAACGAATTGGCTACAATTCTTAAAGACGAGTACGGTATTGAGCCTGCAGCGGCTGGTGCGGTAATGGTAGCAGGTCCTGCTGCTGGTGGTGGTTCTGATGCTCCTGCAGCAGAGGAGAAAACATCTTTTGATGTTATCTTGAAAGCAGCTGGTGCAAGCAAACTAGCTGTTGTGAAATTGGTTAAAGACCTTACTGGTCTTGGCTTGAAAGAAGCGAAAGAACTAGTTGACGGCGCTCCTAAGCCTGTTAAAGAAGGAGTTGCAAAAGACGAAGCAGAAGCTTTGAAAAAACAACTTGAAGAAGCAGGTGCAGAAGTTGAAGTGAAGTAATTTGCTTTATACCAATAGCCTATAATTCTAGGGAATGAGGCCTGATTTACGTCAGGTCTTTTTCCTATTTATGTGTATACCAAACGAAAAATAATTTTTTTGCGTTTGTACTTAGATAGCCCATTATTAATTCGGGGTTTATCATTCTTCTTTTCAAATAATTTGCGCGAAACACTTCTTTACTCGTAGGAAAGGAGAATAGGGGCAGTTATTTATCTCTACGAGGCAATAGATTAGGTTTAAAACTAATTATTACGATTGCGGCGCGTAAAGGTTACTCCGGCGCATTAGTTTTTCTACTAACCCAAATCAAACATAGCCTTGGCTACAATTAAAGCAACAACACCTAGAAAAAACTTTTCAAGGATCAATCAGATTATCGATTATCCGGATTTGTTAGGAATCCAGGTTCAATCATTCCGGGATTTCTTCAGTCTTGATACATCGGTTGAAGATCGTTCGGGAGAAGGATTGTACAAAGTTTTCGCTGAAAACTTTCCTATTGCCGATTCACGCGACAATTTCGTGCTGGAGTTCATTGATTATCTCCTTGAACCACCGAAATATTCTGTCGATGAATCCATTGATCGCGGACTGACTTATGCAGTGCCGCTGAAAGCAAAATTACGTTTAATTTGTAATGATGCTGATCACGAAGAATTTGAAACCATTGAGCAGGAGGTTTTCTTAGGAAACATTCCTTACATGACCGAAAGAGGTTCTTTCGTAATCAATGGTGCTGAGCGCGTTATCGTTTCACAACTTCACCGCTCACCAGGTGTGTTCTTCTCAATGAGCAAGCACACCAACGGTTCTAAATTGTACTCTGCGCGTATTATTCCTTTCAAGGGTTCTTGGATTGAATTCTCGACAGATGTTAACAATGTGATGTACGCGTACATCGACCGTAAGAAAAAATTCCCGGTTACAACATTGCTTCGTGCCATCGGTTTTGGATCTGATAAAGATATCCTTGACCTTTTTGGATTGTCAGAAGAAATCAGTGCAACACCAACAAACTTGAAAAAAGCTGTTGGCCGTCGCTTGGCTGCAAGGGTTTTGAGAACCTGGACAGAAGATTTCGTTGACGAGGATACTGGCGAGGTGGTTTCTATTCAACGTAACGAAGTGTTACTTGAACGTGATTCGACTATTTCTGCTGAGGACATTGAAGTAATCGTGGAATCAGGTCAGAAATCTGTCATCCTGCATAAAGAAGATATGAATGTTGCGGATTATAACATTATTTATAATACGCTTCAAAAAGATAGCTCAAACTCTGATAAAGAGGCAGTTGAGCAAATTTACCGCCAATTGCGTAATGCTGAGGCACCGGACGAACAAACTGCTCGCGATGTTATCCAGAGCTTGTTCTTCAGTGACAAACGTTATGACCTTGGTGATGTTGGTCGTTACAGGATTAACAAAAAATTAGGTTCTGACACAAGTTTGGACGTTCGCGTTCTTACAACCGGCGATATCGTTTCCATCGTGAAGTATCTGATCGGCTTGATCAATGCGAAAGCGGTTGTCGATGATATTGACCATTTGTCAAACCGTCGCGTGCGTACAGTAGGCGAGCAGCTCTATGCTCAGTTTGGTGTAGGTCTTGCGCGTATGGCGCGTACTATTAAGGAGCGTATGAACGTGCGTGATAATGAAGATTTCAAGCCGGTTGATCTGATCAATGCGCGGACCTTGTCTTCTGTTATCAACTCATTCTTTGGTACAAACCAATTATCACAGTTTATGGATCAAACGAATCCATTGGCTGAGATTACCCACAAGCGTAGAATGTCGGCACTTGGGCCAGGTGGTCTTTCTCGCGAAAGAGCTGGTTTCGAGGTTCGTGACGTTCACTACACGCACTACGGTCGTCTTTGTACGATTGAAACACCGGAAGGTCCGAACATTGGTTTGATTTCATCACTTTGCGTTTTCGCAAAAGTGAACGGAATGGGCTTTATCGAAACGCCATATCGTGTAATCGACGGCGCTGGTAAGCTGACTGATGAGCTTATATATATGACTGCCGAGGAAGAAGATTCCAAATACATTGCACAAGCAAATGCCTCTGTGGATGACAAAGGAAACTTTACGGTAGAAAAAATTAAGACGCGTTTTGAAGGTGACTTCCCGATGGTGGATCCTTCACAAGCATCGTTCATGGACGTTGCTGCGAACCAGATCGTTTCGGTTGCTGCTTCATTGATTCCTTTCTTGGAACATGATGATGCGAACCGTGCCTTGATGGGATCCAACATGCAGCGCCAAGGTGTTCCATTGTTGCGTCCACAAGCGCCAATCGTTGGAACAGGTCTTGAAAAGCGTGTTGCAATGGATTCAAGAGCATTAGTTGTTGCAGAAGGCGACGGTGTCATTGAATTTGTAGATGCTAAGAAAATCGTTGTTAAATACGATAGAACAGATGATGAGCGCCTTGTAAGCTTCATTGAAGACAGCGTTTCTTACGATCTTGTTAAATTCCGTCGTACCAACCAGGACACTTGCCTTAACCTTCAACCAATGGTTCTTAAAGGCCAAAAGGTGAAGAAAGGAGAAGCACTTTGCCAGGGATATGGAACAGAAGGTGGTGAACTTGCTTTGGGCCGTAACCTTTTGGTTGCGTTCATGCCTTGGCAGGGATACAACTTCGAGGATGCGATTGTAATCTCGGAGAAAGTGGTTCGTGAAGATATCTTTACTTCTATTCACATTGAAGAATTTGAATTGGAAGTGCGTGATACAAAACGCGGAGAAGAAGAACTTACAGCTGAGATTCCAAACGTAAGTGAGGAAACTGTTAAGAATCTTGATGAGAATGGTATTGTTCAGGTTGGTACAGAAGTTAAAGAAGGAGATATTTTAATTGGTAAGATCACTCCAAAAGGAGAATCGGATCCAACTCCGGAAGAAAAACTGCTTCGTGCGATCTTTGGTGATAAAGCTGGTGATGTGAAGGATGCTTCTAAGAAAGCACCGCCATCGATGAAGGGTGTGGTTATCGACACTAAACTTTTCTCTCGCCCTACCAAAGAAGAGCGTGCTAAACACAAAGATGAGCTTCGCTTATTGATGAAAAAATATGGCCGTGAGCTTACAGCGCTTCGTGGTCGTATTATTGAGAAGTTGGTTGCATTGGTTGACGGTAAAACCAGCCAGGGTGTTAAGCATAAATTCGGTGATGAGTTAGTAAGCAAAGGAATGAAGTTCAATGTGAGAAATATCTCTGAGAACTTGTTCCCTGCAAATAACCCTTACCGCGATGAATCTCAGTATGCAGTTGCCGAAGAAGTTAACTTGATCGGTGACGTGTTAACGGATTCCTGGACTGAGGATTCAGAAACCAACTTGCAAGTTTCTTTGGTGTTGAAAAATTACCTGAACGCCCGTAGCGAATTGATGGGCCGTTTCAAACGTGATCGTTTCGCGCTTGAAGTAGGTGATGAGCTTCCAGCTGGAATCGTGAAGTTGGCAAAAGTATACATTGCCAAGAAACGTAAATTGAAAGTTGGGGATAAAATGGCAGGTCGTCACGGTAACAAAGGAGTTGTTGCGCGTATCGTTCGTGATGAAGATATGCCATTCCTTGAAGACGGAACACCAATGGATATCGTGTTGAACCCACTTGGGGTGCCTTCACGTATGAACATTGGTCAGATATATGAAACCATTCTTGCTTGGGCAGGTTTGAAACTAGGTCGTCGCTATGCTACTCCAATCTTCGATGGAGCTACGGAAGCAGAAGTTGCGGCTGAGTTGAAAGAAGCCGGATTGCCAGATTGGGGACGTACATTCCTTTATAATGGTTTGAGTGGAGAGCGCTTTGATCAGCAGATCACAGTTGGTTTGATGTATATGATGAAACTGGGTCACTTGGTTGACGATAAAATGCACGCGCGTTCTATCGGGCCATACTCACTCATTACACAGCAACCGCTTGGTGGTAAAGCACAATTCGGAGGTCAGCGTTTTGGAGAAATGGAAGTGTGGGCGCTTGAAGCATTCGGTGCATCTCACATTCTTCAGGAAATTCTTACGGTAAAATCTGATGACGTGGTGGGCCGTGCCAAAGCATATGAAGCAATCGTGAAAGGTGAAAACCTTCCGAAACCGAATATTCCGGAGTCATTCAACGTACTTGTTCACGAGCTTCGTGGATTAGCATTGGAGATTACACTGGACTAATATTTAGTCGTTGGCGCGGGAAACCGCGCCATAATGAAATCAATTGAGTTTCGACTAACAGACAAACGACTTTTTAATTATGTCTTTCAAAAAGAACAAAAAACTTAATAGTGATTTTTCCAGAATGACGATCAGTCTGGCTTCACCTGAGTCTATCCTTGAGAGCTCATTTGGTGAAGTAACCCAGCCTGAAACCATCAACTACCGGACTTACAAGCCGGAGATGGGCGGATTATTCTGCGAAAGGATCTTCGGTCCTGTGAAGGACTGGGAATGTCATTGTGGGAAATACAAACGTATCCGTTACAAAGGAATCATCTGCGACCGTTGCGGTGTAGAGGTTACTGAGAAAAAGGTGCGTCGCGAGCGTATGGGCCACATTGAACTGGTGGTTCCAGTTGCGCACATCTGGTATTTCCGCAGCTTGCCGAACAAAATCGGTTACCTGCTGGGATTATCGACCAAGAAATTGGATCAAATCATTTATTACGAGCGATATGCAGTCGTTCAGCCTGGTGTTAAAGAAGAAGATGGCGTAGGTTATCTTGACTTCTTGACCGAAGATGAGTATCTGGATATCATTGACAAATTGCCTCGCGAAAACCAAATGCTTCCGGACACGGATCCAAATAAGTTTATCGCGAAAATGGGTGCTGATGCGCTTGAAATGCTTTTGAACAGAATTAAACTGGATGAGCTTTCATACGAACTTCGTCACCAGGCAGCAACGGACACTTCGCAGCAACGTAAAGCAGAAGCATTGAAGCGTCTGAAAGTTGTCGAAGCATTCCGTGATGCAAATACACGTATCGAAAACCGTCCTGAGTGGATGGTGATCAAGATGGTTCCGGTAATTCCACCAGAACTTCGTCCGCTTGTGCCTTTGGATGGTGGTCGTTTTGCGACTTCCGATTTGAATGACCTTTATCGTCGTGTTATTATTCGTAACAACCGTTTGAAGCGTCTGATCGAGATCAAAGCACCTGAGGTGATCTTGCGTAACGAAAAAAGGATGTTGCAGGAAGCGGTAGACTCGCTTTTCGATAACAGCCGTAAAGTAAACGCGGTGCGTTCAGAAGGTAACCGTGCATTGAAATCACTTTCTGACATGCTGAAAGGTAAGCAAGGACGTTTCCGTCAAAACTTGCTTGGTAAGCGTGTCGATTATTCTGGTCGTTCGGTAATCGTCGTTGGACCTGAATTGAAATTGCACGAATGCGGTTTGCCAAAAGATATGGCGGCAGAATTATTCAAGCCGTTCATTATCCGCAAGCTGATCGAGCGTGGAATTGTTAAAACTGTAAAATCAGCGAAGAAGATCGTAGATCGTAAGGATCCTGTGATCTGGGATATTTTGGAAAACGTTTTGAAAGGACACCCTGTTCTGCTTAACCGTGCTCCAACATTGCACCGTTTGGGTATCCAGGCATTCCAGCCTAAGCTGATCGAAGGAAAAGCGATCCAGTTGCACCCATTGGTTTGTACTGCATTCAACGCTGACTTTGACGGTGACCAGATGGCCGTTCACGTGCCATTGGGTCAAGAAGCCGTTTTGGAAGCTTCAATGTTGATGCTTTCGTCACATAACATTCTTAACCCTGCCAACGGTGCGCCAATTACGGTTCCATCACAAGACATGGTTTTGGGTCTGTATTATGTTACAAAAGGCCGCGTAAGCACAGATCATTATCCGATTATCGGAGAAGGAATGATCTTCTACGGTCCTGACGAAGTGATCATTGCCATCAACGAAGGCAAATTGTCAAAACATGCGAATATCAAATGCCGCCTGCGCGTTCGTAACGACGACGGAACATTTGAAACGAAAATGGTTGACACTGTTGCCGGACGTATCCTTTTCAATCAGGCTGTTCCTGAGGAAGTAGGTTACATTAATGAGTTGCTGACTAAGAAAAAATTGCAGCAGATCATCGGTTTGGTGTTCAAATTGGCTGGTGTTGCCCGTACAGCTCAGTTCCTGGATGAAATCAAAGAACTTGGTTTCCAGATGGCCTTCAAAGGCGGTTTGTCAATGGGATTGAACGACGTAATGGTGCCAGACGAAAAAGTGAAACTGATCGAGCAAGCGAAACTGGACGTGGAAAACGTTTGGAGCAACTACTTGATGGGTCTTATCACTGAAAACGAACGTTACAACCAAGTTATCGATATCTGGACTCGTGTTAACTCACGCATTACAGAAACGTTGATGAAGCAATTGGAAACTGACCAAGGCGGATTCAACTCAATTTATATGATGATGCACTCAGGTGCACGTGGTTCGCGCGAGCAAATCCGTCAGTTGGGTGGAATGAGGGGTCTTATGGCCAAGCCTCAGAAAAACATCGCGGGTGGTGCAGGTGAAATCATCGAGAACCCGATCCTTTCCAACTTTAAAGAAGGTTTGGACGTTCTTGAATACTTTATCTCAACACACGGTGCACGTAAAGGTCTTGCCGATACAGCCTTGAAAACGGCTGATGCGGGTTACCTGACACGTCGTCTGCATGACGTTGCACAGGATGTTGTTGTGATCGAAACAGACTGCGGATCCCTTCGTGGAATTGCAATCTCTGCTTTGAAAGACAACGAAGATATCGTTGAGCCGCTTTCTGAGCGTATTTTGGGTCGTGTAAGTGTTCACGATGTATTTGATCCTTTGTCTAACGAAATGATCTTGGCTTCCGGTCAGGAAATTACGGAAGAGATCGCTTCTTACATTGATGAGACGAGCATTGAAACAGTTGAAATCCGTTCGGTATTGACTTGCGAAACGCGTAATGGTGTTTGTGCGAAATGCTACGGACGTTCATTGGCATCTGCGCATATGGTTAACATTGGTGAAGCTGTGGGTGTAATTGCATCGCAGTCCATCGGTGAGCCGGGAACGCAGTTGACACTTCGTACATTCCACGTCGGTGGTACAGCTTCTAACATTTCTGTTGAAGCAAACATCAAGGCGAAATTCGACGGTGTAATTGGTTTTGAAGATCTTCGTCTTGTTCAGTCTGTTAACTCAGAAGGAGATGAAGTAACAGTAGTAATGGGTCGTTCAGGAGAGGTTAAAATTACTAATCCTGAAACAGGTCAATTGCTGATCTCAAACAACGTTCCTTATGGAGCACACCTTTTGGTAAAAGACGGTGAGAAGGTTCAGAAAGGACAAGAACTTTGTACTTGGGATCCATATCACGCAGTAATCCTTTCGGAATTCACCGGAGTAGTATCTTTCGATGCAATTGAAGAAGGCATTACATATCGTGAAGAATTTGATGAGCAAACTGGTTTCCAGGAATCTGTGATCATTGAAACACGTGATAAAACCAAAAACCCGGCTATCGTGGTAAAAGGTAAGTCTACGTTGTTGAAAGATCAGACAGAAAAAGGTTATAACCTTCCTGTTGGAGCACGTTTGGTGGTGAAAGCCGGAACGAACATTAAGGCAGGTCAGCCATTGGCGAAAATCCCACGTGTAGTTGGTAAAACACGCGACATTACGGGAGGTTTGCCACGTGTAACTGAACTTTTCGAAGCTCGTAACCCGTCTAACCCAGCAACTGTTTCTGAAATCGATGGTGTAGTTTCTTATGGAGGTGTGAAACGCGGTAACCGTGAAATTCATATCGAATCAAGAGACGGAACACAACGTCGTTACATGGTTGCCCTTTCGAAACACATTCTGGTTCAGGATGGTGACTTCGTAAGAGCAGGAGATCCATTATCCGACGGAGCGATCACACCAGCTGATATCCTTTCTATCAAAGGACCAACAGCGGTTCAGGAATATCTTGTAAATGAAATTCAGGAAGTATACCGTCTGCAAGGTGTGAAGATCAACGATAAGCATATCGAATGTATCGTACGCCAAATGATGCAGAAAGTAGAGATCCTGGATGCAGGTGATACCAACTTCCTTGAAATGCAACCGGTTGACCGTGTTGTGTTCCGTGAAGAAAATGATAAGATCCTGGATTTGAAAGTGATTGAAGACGCTGGTAGCTCTGAGACTCTGAAGCCGGGTATGATCGTTTCAGTTCGTCGTTTGCGTGATGAAAATTCAAGCTTGAAACGTCGTGACTTGAAACTGGTTACTGCGCGTGATGCGCAGGCAGCTGTTGCGAAACCTACTTTGATGGGTATCACACAAGCTTCATTGGGTACTGAAAGTTTCGTTTCTGCGGCCTCGTTCCAGGAAACAACCAAAGTATTGAGCGAAGCGGCTGTTCGTGGAAAACGCGACGAACTGAAAGGCTTGAAAGAAAACGTGATCGTCGGTCACTTGATCCCAGCCGGAACAGGAATGCGTCAATACGAAAGCCTGATCGTTGGATCAAAAGAAGAGTTCGATGCTTTGACTGAATCTCGTGAGAAGCTTTCTCGCAAGAAAAAGGAATTAGTATAGGCCAATTCAAGTAAAATAAAAAGAGCCGGTTCTGCGATGTGGAACCGGCTTTTTGCTGTTTTAATACTAAATTTTAGTAATTTCCGCAGAGATAATCATTTGCTGCCAAGCACTGTAATGCCAATAAAACCAACCGATGGAAGATAACACAAAAGAAAACGAACAGCAGATCAATGTAGAATTGTCAGAGGAAATGGCCGAAGGAGTTTATTCCAACTTGGCGATGATCGCACATTCAAACAGCGAGTTTATCCTTGATTTTATTCGCTTAATGCCTGGCGTTCCCCGCGCAAAAGTAAAGGCACGGATCATTATCACGCCGGAACACGCAAAACGCCTCATCGCAGCATTACAGGACAATATTCAAAAATACGAAGACCAATACGGCCAGATCCAAAGCTCACAGGATAACGAGCCATCATTTAATTTTCCAATCAGTTTCGGAGGGCCAGGCGGCGAAGCATAAGCATTTCATTGCAGCATTTATTGACTTATTCTGATAAGCGATTTAACTTTAAGTTGCTTACAGTCACCATCCTTTTGACATTTTTTGTAACTTCGGTATCTGCATCAGGAACAATCATTTCCGAACCCAATCAATTCACCATGGCGTTATTTAAACTTTCAATTAACAACCGCGCTTACGATGCGGATGTGGAGCGGGACACTCCGCTTTTGTGGGTGCTCCGCGATAATCTCGGACTTGTAGGCACCAAATACGGCTGCGGGATTGCACAATGTGGTGCATGCACCGTTCACATAGATGGTAAAGCGGTGCGCTCTTGCGTGCTGCCCGTTTCAGCTGTTGGAAAAGCAAAAGTGACCACCATTGAAGGACTTTCAGAGAAAGGCGATCATCCGGTTCAGCAGGCCTGGGACGAGGTGGACGTGGCACAATGCGGTTACTGTCAGGCTGGCCAGATTATGACGGCTGCTGCATTGCTCAAAGAAAAACCAAAGCCTACCGAAGAAGAAATCGTCTCCACCATGAGCGGCAACATTTGCCGTTGCGGCACTTACCACCGCATTCGTGAAGCAGTGAAAGTAGCAGCATCCAAAACCAACTGACCATGCAGACATTAGAACAAACTTCGAGGCGCAATTTTATGAAAATTGCGGCCGCAGCAGGTGGTGGACTGTTTTTGGGTTTCCATTGGACCAACTCCACTGCGCTTCCTGTGGTTGTAGATGCGAAAAGCATTGCCGCCGGCTCGATAAATTTTAACAGTTATTTGTCAATTGGCACAGATAACATCATTACTATTGTCTCGCCTAACCCGGAAATCGGTCAAGGAATAAAAACAGCATTTCCAATGGTCGTTGCCGAAGAACTGGATGCGGATTGGAAACAGGTGAAAACCGTTCAGGGAAATCTGGATACAGGAATTTTTGAAAGGCAAGTTACTGGCGGAAGCGGCGCAGTGCCACATTCCTGGGAACGCCTGCGCAAAGCAGGAGCAACCGCTCGCTATCTTTTGATAGAGGCAGCCGCAACAAAATGGAATGTTCCCGCTGCTGAGCTAACCACTGAAAATGGTAAAGTCCTGCATAAAACCTCAGGTAAATCTGCCACATATGGCGAACTGGCAGAAGCAGCTTCGAAACTGACTGCACCAACGGAGATCAAATTAAAGAATGAAAAAGATTTCAAGCTGATCGGACAATCCGTTCGTAATGTTGATAACCATAATATAGCCACGGGCAAGCCACTTTTCGGACTTGATTTTTACAAGGAGGGAATGCTGTTCGCCTTGATCCAGCGGCCAAAAGCATTTGGATTAAAATTGAAATCGGTCGATTCCGCAGCAGCCAAGGCTATGCCCGGCATTGTGGATGTAGTAACATTTGAAAACAGCGTTGCCGTTGTGGGTAAATCAACCTGGCAGGTGAAAAAGGCCAAAGACGTTTTGAAAATCGAATATGAGAAAGCAGCAGAACTCGAAAGTACTGCCGATCATAATCGCATTTTTTCTCAGTTGATGGACAATGGCGAAGCAACCGTAAGGCGCAAAGACGGCGACGTGGATGCAGCATTCAAAAATGCTGCAAAAGTCATCAAAGCCGAGTATCAATGCCCGTTCCTGCCGCACAGCCCATTGGAACCCATGAACTTCTTTGCGCACGTGCGTGAGGACGGCGTAGAACTCGTGGGCCCGACGCAAACGCCCGAGCGCGCGCGTACGGAAGTATCGAAAATCACCGGCATAGCATCCGAAAAAATAACGGTCGAAATCACCCGTCAGGGCGGTGGATTTGGTCGGAGGCTTTCAGCAGACTTTGTAATTGAGGCCGCACACGTTTCCAAGCTCGTGAAAGCGCCGGTAAAAGTGGTGTGGACGCGGGAAGATGATATGACAGGCGGCACTTACCGCCCCGCAGTGCGTTACCGCTTCGAAGCCGCATTGGACAAAGACGGAACCATGATCGGTTATAAGCTGCGTGGTGTCGGCATGAACTCCGGAAATTCAACAAGGGAAGACAATTTCCCGTCCGGATCCGTAGACAACTTGCTAATAGACTCTGTTGAGCACAAATCCCCGATCACAACGGGTCCATGGCGTGCGCCAATTACCAATTTCCTGGCTTATGCAGAACAATCCTTCCTGGACGAAGTTGCTGAGGCAGCAGGCAAGGATCCGGTTGCATTCCGACTGGAATTGCTTGAAAAAGCGAAAAAGTCACCCGTTAATGCGGTTAAATATGATGTGGACAGAATGATCGCTGTGGTAAAAATGGCGGCTGAGAAAAGTAACTGGGGCAAAAAGAAAGGCGTTTACCAAGGATTCAGCGTTTATTTTTCTCACAGATCTTACGTAGCGCAAGTAGGTGAGATCGTCATGCAGAAAGGCAAGCCGGTTCTTAAAAATGTGATTGCAGCAGTCGATTGCGGCATTGTAATTAACCAAAGCGGATCTTTGCAGCAGGTTAGGGGCGGTGTTGTAGATGGCCTGGGCCACGCAATGTATGGTAACATGACATTCAAGGACGGCGCACCGGATCAGACCAACTTCAATGGTTTCCGCCTGATCAGGATGAACGAAATCCCGGAAGTGGATGTGCATTTTGTCAACAACGGCATATCTCCCACAGGTTTGGGCGAACCGGCATTGCCGCCTGCTGGCGCTGCTATGGCCAATGCCTTTTATAAAGCAACAAAACAGCGCTTGCGCAACCAGCCTTTTGTAAACGAGGAAGCTTTCAAAGGCATTTCTTAACCTATTATCATGAAGAAAACCCTATTGCTCATTGCCTCCATATGCCTGTTCATTACTGCATTCCGATTCGCCGATTTCCCGGAGGCAGTCATTTCAAACGGCATCATTAATGCGAAGTTAATGATGCCGGATGCCAGCTCAGGCTATTATCGTGGCGTGCGTTTCGACTGGGCAGGACAGGTTGCCAGCCTTGATTACAAGGGGCACTCTTATTTTGGGCAATGGAACAGCACCTATGATCCCAAATTGCATGACGCCATTATGGGGCCGGTTGAGGAGTTCGTCGCATTGGATTTTGATGCGGTAAAGCCAGGTGAAACATTCGTGAAAATCGGCGTTGGAGTGCTGGTTAAGCCTGATGATAAAAACTATTCGTTCGCAACGAATTATGAGGTGAAAGATGCCGGTAAATGGACCGTTGACAAGAAAAAGGATCACGTAACATTCACGCATACATTGAAAGACGCAACAGGCTACGGTTATGTATATACAAAGACATTAAAACTGGTTAAAGGAAAGCCCCAACTTGTTTTAGAACACAGCCTTAAAAATACCGGCTCGAAAGAAATTTCAACCAGCACTTACAATCACAACTTTTTCATGATCGATAAAGAGCCAACGAACGAGCATATACGGATCGTTTTTCCTTTCGAAGTAAGTGGGGAAGGAGCAGGATTTGGGACCATTATCAATGCAAAAGGCAAAACGCTTAACTATGCAAGGCCGGTTGTAAATGGCGATCAGATATTCTCCAGTGGCCTGAAAGGCTTCGGGGCAACCGCGAAAGATTATGATATACGCATTGAAAATACAAAAACATCAGCTGGCGTAAGAATTACGGGTGACAGGCCTTTGGAGAAATTGGTATACTGGGCCAATCCCACCACCTCATGCCCTGAGCCCTACATTCACATCAGTGCAAAACCGGGTCAGGAAACAAAGTGGAACGTCAACTACGAGTTCTACACTTTTTGACCTGCTAAACCTTAGCGTTATATTTCTATTTTTGATGCGTGCAAAAGAGAACCCTTTCTCAATAGAATTACTTCGTATATGAAAAATTTATTTAATGCTGTTCCAATGATCTTAACGCAGGCAGTTTGGGTAAACCAATGCGCAATTTGTGGATAAGATACTTATTGTTAATAAGATAACTATTTGGATATGTAAGACCATCGGTCGAAAAATGCCTCTGATTAATTTTAAACAAACAATATTGAAATAATATTTGATAGCACGAAAATGTCACTCTTAGGAATAGTTTTGGATGTCACTGCGAGTATCAGACCATCGACAACTAAACTGAACTAAGATGAAAACTTTAAAAGCATTTATCCTGATTGCAGCGCTGGGAGTTTCTGCCGCAAGCTATGCGCAAACTGTTCCAACAACGCCAACATCCCCATCGCAGCCACAGAGTGTGCCTACGCAGGATCCAACCACCACAACGCCCTCATCATCTAATCCGACGACTGAGAAAAAGGCAGAGTTTAACTCTCCTCAATCTCCCGTAAGGCCTTCAAATACACCGTCGGAAGATACCTTGATTAAATCCCAGGGCGCGTCCGGTGCAGTAATAAAGGATTCGCTTGTGCCGGCGAGTGATAAAAAGATGGATAGGAAAAATCGTAAGAAAAATAGAAAAGACGCGAATGCAACCGATACAAATTCATCTGGCTCAGTAATCGAAGCCGACAGAAAACCATAATCATCAACAAACAAAAATTAAAATGCCCGAAATTCAATTTCGGGCATTTTGATTCAATGCAATTGCTTGAAGGGTCGGGAGACGAAAGTTCTTGTGAAATCAGTAATGCGCAACTTGCTGGGGTACAGCCGGTTCAAGATCTGATTCCAAAAAAGGCTGGGTAACCACTGCTTTATTTTCATTTACCCAAGTACACCAAACTTTTCCGTTATAACTTCTTTTCGTTACAGGCGTTGAGTTACCATTTACATAGGTTACAATGTCTACAATTTGATATTCATCAACTTGCATAATACGGGTTCCGTTCTTCTCCTTCACCCAGTCATCCTTCATATAGTTCAATGTGACCATCGGTTTATGTGTTATCGTCCGATGGTATTTTAAAATTTTATGCCACTTTTTAAAGTCAGCGAAAACATAAATATAAAATTTTAAAATACCATGTAGAAGGGTAGAATTACTTTTATAAATGCTGTGGCAAGAATTTTATATTATATAGAACACGCGTTGTATACCGTGGTTACAACCGATATGCGGCGTACAAATGCTGAATTTTATTCATTGTATTATTTGAGTATTTTTTAGGACAATTAAATTAGCGTATCATGAAACATGCAGACACTAGAAAGACGATATTGTCTTTGAGCAACGAAAGTTTCAAACACTATCTTTTGCTTCGTTATGTAGATGATTCCAGCGATCCGAAATGGAAGAGGCTAAGCTTTGTTTCCGTAGAATTGATTGCGCCGGAAGTTTGGATCCAGCTTCATAATTATGCCCGTGCAGATGTGGAAAGTCAGGGAGGGCGATTGATTGGCTATGAGGTGATTGATGAGAAGCTCGTGAGGCACGATAGCATTCGCTCCAATTCGTGGCCGGCAGATTGGATGTGGGTTATTCAAAAGAGGGATAATTGAACGAGCAGATTAACACAAGCCGTTTATAAATCAGTAGCGAATTATAGGTAATAAAAAAGGGGACAGATGTCCCCTTTTTTTGCTAACCATAGTAATAGATATCACGGTTCGTTCCCAGACTGCACCTTTTTGGCGACTGCCTTTTTAATGCCTCCCAGCAACCTTTCCCTGAAAATAAAACATAGTGAGAACAGGACTAATGTAAAGCCGAGCAACACTACGAAACCAAGATAATCGCTGTTAAATGCATTGTTCAGGAAATGGCCCAGCAAAACGACCACCATGATCACGATCATAAATACAATGATCGCAACAAATGCGTAGTAGGAAAAAGGTGCGGTGATCTGTGCAATTTTCGCCTTGATCTCAGCCCTGATCGCATTCAGCTTGTCATCGATGAACTGGGTGACCGTGTCCATCATTTTATGCGTCACTTCCTTTGGATTTACGGAGGTTGTGGCGTGCTGTGCATCCGCCATAGCCTGTTCGGGCTTATCCTGTTCCATTTCCCTCCTTACCATGAGCACCGCATGCTCATTAGGCGAAATCCCGACACCGTCGGTTTTTGCATAAACTTTGGTAAACTCCGCCCCGAAATAGAGAATAATAGAGGAATAATAAACCCAGGTCAAAAGGATCACGATTGAAGCGGAAGCACCATAGGTTGCGCCAAGATCCTGTTTTCCAAGATAAAAGCTGATGCCAAATTTACCAATTGCGAAAAGGATAGCTGTAAATGCCGCGCCGACAATGCACTCTTTCCAACGTACATGGCCATCGGGCAATATTTTAAATATGACAGAAAAAAGTGCCGTAATGATCGCCATTACCACGACGACATTCAATACTGAGAAAAAGATCACAGACACTTCTGAGAAATAGCGCTCCAAACGCGCACTCATCAAATCAACCAGAGTATTCACACCCAGGGAAACGATGAGTAAAAAGCCTAATGTGATAATGATGGAGAATGATAGCAGCCGGTTTTTAAGATATTGCAGCCATCCTTTTTTGGGTTTGGATTTGATAGACCATATGTAATTGATCGAATCTTGTATCTCGGCAAAAACCCCGGTCGCACCAATGAGCAGCGTCACAATCCCGATTGTGGCGGCAAGTCCTGATTTATTGGAAAGCTCTGCATTTTTAATCAACTCCTGCAACTGCAAGGCAGCCTCCTTGCCAACCAGACCACTTATTTGCCCAAACAGTTCACCTTGAAATGCTTCCTTCCCAAATACAATGCTTACGATCGAGATGATCACCAGCAGCATCGGAGCGAGGGAAAAAATAGTGTAATAGGATAGCGCAGCGCTTAATTTAAGGCAATTGTCTTCCATAAACTCTGAAAAACTGTCCTTAAAAAGCGATAAGAAAAACTTAGGTTTTGATGTAGTAGCGTCCATGGTGAAGCATGCTTTCGTGTAAACGCCAACCACTGGTAAATATCCATGCCAGTTTGGGTCGCATTGTTGCGGGTATGATTTTTAAAGAAGCAGGCATCAACATTCAACAACTAATAATTCCAATCATGAAAAAGGTAATCGCAAGTTTGATAGTTACTTTCGCCGTTTCTGCTTCGGTATATGCACAATCTACTACGCAGTCGACCAATCCGAAACAACAAGGAACTGCCACTGCGGACAGCAGCAAAACCGGTGGAAAAAATGAAGGAACAGATACGCAGGGAACTACGCAAGGCGCCAATCACGAGGTAGGGAACTCGAATGCTACCCAACCTGGCAAAGCCGGACAAGTGAATGGCTCTAACAAAACCAGCGGAACAGGTAAGGAAGGTAACGGCGCGAATGGCAAATCCAATGTGAATAAAATGAACAAAGGAGACGCTACATTGAACAAAGGAAACAAATCAACTCCGAAGAAAGAGAACTGATCGAAAGGAAGAAACTGATAAAATAAATTGCTAAGAATAGTCTGTCCCGGCATTGGGGCGGACTTTTCTTTTGAGAGTCAAGCTTGAAAATTGGTCAGTGATAATGTATTAAATCCTTGAAGTGGATTCGCGTACGATAAGCTCTCCCGAAAGCACAACTTCTTCGCCTGCAAAACCTGCTTTTTTAATGTGGATCAACAACAATTCACAGCTCTTGCGACCGATTTCGTAAGCAGGCTCAGCTACGGTGGACAATGTCGGTGATATAATTTCACAGATAGGATCATTAGTGAACCCAATAACACCGACTTCTCCCCCAATCCGAATGTTTTTACGCTTCAAAGCCACCATCGCCCCAATGGCTTTACGATCATTAACTGCAAAAATGGCGTCAGGCTTTTCAGTATTTTCTGTAAACAACTGCGCAACATCCGATTCTCCGTCTTTTTGAGAAAACCCCGAATAAACTACCCAATCATTATCAAAATCCAGGTTATGCTCCCGGAGTGCGTGCTGATAGCCGCGCAGTCTGTTTTCAGTCAGCAACACACCCTTTGGGCCGGTAATATGCGCTATTTTTCTATATCCTCTTTCAATAAGGTGATTTACAGCCTGATAGGCGCCGTTATAGTCGTCCTGCATGACCTTTGAAATACTGATCTCCTCGGGAACACGATCAAAAAAGACAACGGGAAGTCCGTCGTCAATGAGTTCCTGGAAATGCTTGCAAGCGTCGGAAGGTGAAGAAACGCAAGCCAGTAAACCGTCCAGGCTGCTTAATGAAAGATCATGAACGATCTTTTTTTCCAGCTCCGGCGAGTCGTTTGTTATGTATAAAATAATGCTATATCCCTTATGCTGAGCTACTTCCTGAATGCCGGTAATGACCGTTGAAAAATAATAATTGGTTATAGCCGGGATGATCACGCCAATCTTATGCGTGCTGCTTTTGACCAGACCCGTTGCATTAAAATTAGGCTTATAATGCATTTCCTCCGCTTTTTCCAGCACCAGCGTCCGCGTCTGCGGGCTCACGTCATAGGCATCCCGCAACGCCCTGGAAACCGTCGCGACGGAGATGCCGAGTGCTTTTGCAATGTCCTTGATGGTGGCTGGTCTTCGCATGGGTTTAGGGTCTGAAAGCTTTAAAAAACGTCAGTCGTTTTCGATAACGTTCTCGTTAATAATTAACTGCAATGTCAGCGATAGCTAATCGAATCGTTGTAAAATTGTAAGTATATCAAACTAAACCCATGAAAAAAAGAGATTTCCTCAAACTTACCGGGCTGAGCAGCATCGGGTTGCTAAATGCCGGTTATGCAGGTGCCAGCCCGCTCGATTTGCCTGCCAGGATCGTTCCTGCGGCTCCGAAGTTCAACATGAGCGGTTATGCCGCGCCGAAAATTGAAACCGTTCGCATCGGATACATTGGGCTTGGTAACAGAGGCGGCGGAGCCATTCAAAGGATCAAAAAGTTAGAAAATGTGCATGTTACCGCACTTTGTGATATCCGGCCAGAAAAAGCCGAGGAAGCAAGAAAGACTTTTGAAGGAACAGGCCATAATCCCAAAGTGTATTCCGGAACAGCCGATGCCTGGAAAAAAATG